>NZ_DATAGM010000311.1:0-13803 GCF_036263695.1 Phenylobacterium sp. | reverse complement strand
AGCCCTACCTCTGCGGCCATCAGCCGAGCCTCGCCGACTTCGCGAGCGCATCGCAGCTCGACCTGAGGTCGCACACCCCGGAGTGGGGGCAGGTCGCCGGCGCGGCCGACGCGCTTCAGGCCTGGCTGGACCGGATGCTCGCTCGCCCGTCCATGCAGGCCACCACCTGGGAGAGCGTCGCCGCCATGGCCGCCTGAGCACCTTTCGTACCCGGCGGATCCGGGGGACAGGAAGGGGCGCGTTGCATACCCAACCTTCGAGAATTGTTGCGCCGCGGCGTGGGCGTGCTACGACCCTGCCCATTGGTGCGTAGCGATTTTCGAAGGTTCGATTGATGAGCGAGGCGACAGCGGCGAAGCGGCCCATCGACAAGCAGGCGCTGCTGGAGAAATACCGGGCCGAGCGGAACAAGCGGCTGCGGCCCGAAGGAAACGCCCAGTACCTCGAGCTGAAGGGCACGCACCTCGCCCACTACCTCGAGGACCCCTACACCCCCTTCACGCCGCGTGAGCCCAAGACCGACCACGTCACCTTCGCCTTCGTCGGCGGCGGGTTCGCGGGGCTGGTGACCGGCGCGCGCCTGGTGGAGGCGGGGGTCAAGGACGTCCGCATCATCGACAAGGCCGGCGGCTTCGGCGGCACCTGGTACTGGAACCGTTACCCGGGCGCCCAGTGCGACACCGCCTCGATGGTCTACATGCCGCTGCTGGAAGAGACCGGCCACCGCCCCACCGAGAAGTACGCGCACGCCCCGGAGATCCTGGAGCAGTGCCAGCGGATCGGCCGCCAGTACGGCCTCTACGACAACGCCCTGTTCCACACCGAGGTGACGGAACTGTCCTGGGATGAGGCGCGGTCGGTGTGGGTGATCCGCACCAGCCGCGCCGACGAATTCACCGCCAGCTTCATCAGCCTGGGCACCGGCCCGCTGCACGTGCCCAAGCTGCCCGGGATCCCGGGGATCGAGCGGTTCAAGGGCCATTCCTTCCACACCAGCCGCTGGGACTACGGCTACACCGGGGGCGATCCCAAGGGCGCGCCGATGGAGAAGCTCGCCGATAAGCGGGTGGCGATCATCGGCACCGGCGCCACCAGCGTGCAGGCCGTGCCGCACCTGGCCCGCGCCTGCGGCACGCTCTACGTCGTCCAGCGCACGCCCTCGTCGGTGGACGTGCGCGCTAACCAGCCGATCGATCCGGAGTGGTTCGAGGGGATCGCCACGCCCGGCTGGCAGCAGCGCTGGCTGGAGAACTTCACTGAGAACCAGGCCGGCGGCACGGCCGAGGTCGACCTCGTCCAAGACGGCTGGACCGACCTCTCCCGCCGCATCCGCGCCAGGATCGCCCAGCTGCCGCCCGACCAGCGCACCCCGATGAACATGCTGGCCGCGTACGAGGACTCCGACTTTGAGAAGATGGAGGAGATCCGCGCCCGCGCCGAGCAGGTGGTGAGGGACAAGGAGACGGCCGAGAAGCTGAAGGCTTGGTACCGGCAGTTGTGCAAGCGCCCCTGCTTCCACGACGAGTATCTCGACGCCTTCAACAATCCGAACACCCACCTGGTGGATACGGACGGCCAGGGCGTCGAGGCCATTACCGAGAAGGGCTTCGTCGTCGCCGGCCGCGAATACGAGGTCGACTGCATCATCTACGCCTCGGGCTTCGAGGTCGGGACCGAGTACAAGCGTCGGGCCGGCTTCGACCTGACGGGCCGCGGCGGCGTTAAGCTGTCGGAGGCCTGGGCCGAGGGCATGCGGACCCTGCACGGCATCCACGTGCACGGCTTCCCCAACGCCTTCATCGTCCAGCCCACCCAGGGCGCCAACCTGATCTCCAACGTGCCGCACAACCTCACGGAGTCCGGCCGCACCATCGCCGCCACGATCCGCCACGCGCTGGACCGGGGCGCCAAGGAGGTGGAGGTCACGCAAGCGGCCCAGGACGCCTGGGTCGAGCTGCTGCTGAAGGGCATGGGCCGGATGCTCGGCGCCGCCGACTGCACCCCCGGCTACTACAACAACGAGGGCCAGGACCCCGGCCCGGCGGCCCGCTACAACGTCGGCTACCCTGCCGGCCCCACCGCCTTCTTCCGCTACCTAGACGGCTGGCGAAGCTCGGGGGCGTTCGAGGGGTTGGAGTTCCGATAGAGCCTGCAAGCGCGACGCCTTCGGGCTATGTTCCGACGAGTCGTTCGGCGGGTGGGTCGTGCTTACCGGTGAAGTTCTGCGCGCGGCGCGCGCGATGGCCCGACTGGATCAGGCGGAGCTCGCGGAGGCGGCGGGCGTCAGCCTGGAGACCATCAAGCGTCTCGAGCGGATCCGCGGCCAGATCAACGCCAACGTGCGAACCGTCTCCGCTCTGATCGAGGCGTTGCGTCGCAGGGAGGTTCATATCGAGCGGCATGGCGACGGCTCCCTGCACGTCTTCGGGCGGGCGAGCCCGCCAGGGCGGCGAGACGCCCGCATTCCGCTGGGCAGCGAGACCGAGGCGGCTGATCTTCATCGGTTGATCTACTTCAGCCGGGCCGCTTTTGAGGCCGATCGTGCGGAGGAGGCCCTCGGCGCCATCCTCACATCCTCCACGCGGAACAATTCAGAGCGCGGTCTCAGCGGCGCCCTCGTCTACTCGAACGGACGGTTCATGCAGGCGCTGGAAGGAGGCGGTCCGCAGGTGCTGGCGATGTACGACGCCATTAGAGTCGACGATCGCCACCGCGACCTGACGGTTCTCGAGAGCCGGCCGGTGGCCGTGCGCCGTTTCCCCGATTGGCTGATGTGCGCGCGCACCGTCAGCGAGGCGGAATTGGCCAGAGCCGATGTCAGTCAGGCGGGAGGCCTGCGGCCAGAGCGGCTGTCACCGGCGGCGGCGCTGGGTCTGCTCACCTGGGTGGCCGACCTGGAGATGTCCCTGGTTCGCTGATCCAGGCGCGTCAAGTTGTCGCATTAGATGCGGGCGCGACCGACATCGTGCAGGCATCGGGGCCTCAAGTGTACCGCGTTACACCTGAGGTGTAATTCTGCCAAAACCGGCCGGTAGATCAGTTGTTTCCCGGTAAGCATTGGTAATCACTGTTCGTGTTTCAGCTCTCGACTGCGACGCCGAGACATTTGTCTCGCCAGTTGTTGTTTCGGTCCGTCCACGGGCCAGAGAGCGAAAGGCACGCGCGTGTTCTGGAACCGCAATCGGCAGGCGACCCAAGCCGCACACCAGAGAAATCTCGAAGGCATGGTCGCCGCCATCGAGACGTCTCAGGCGGTGATCGAGTTCGAGCTCGACGGCACGATCATCCGCGCCAATCGCAACTTTCTTGACACGGTTGGCTACGCCGAAGCCGAGGTGATCGGCCGCCCGCACCAGATGTTCGTGGATCCCGAAGAGGCGCAAAGCGACGCATATCGGGAGTTCTGGCGCACGCTGAACAGGGGTGAATTCGTGGCCGCCAAGTTCCGCCGGCTGGCGAAGGGCGGTCGGGAAGTCTGGATCCAGGCATCCTACAATCCCATCCTGGGAGCCGACGGGCAGCCGGTGAAGGTCGTCAAGTTCGCGACCGACATCACCGCGGTCGAGCACGAACGGGCGCACAGCGAGGCCGAGCGGGCTGAGACGGCGCGCGCCCAAGCGGCGGTGGTCGACGCGCTCGCCGCCGGCCTGGAACGACTCTCGAATGGGGATCTCACGGCCACCATCGAGGCGGATTTCACTGGCCCCTACGCTCGCATCAAGACCGACTTCGATGGCGCCGTGGGCCGACTTCGAGGAGCGATCGCCTCCGTGCTCGAGGCCTCAGGCGCGATCCGCGGCGGCGCCGGTGAGATCTCGTCCGCCGCAGACGACTTGGCCCGCCGGACCGAGCAACAGGCGGCGAGCCTCGAAGAGACCGCCGCGGCTCTGGACCAGATCACCGCCACCGTCGCGCGCAGCACCGCGGGGGCCAGGAAGGCGGCGCAGGCGGCCACCGGCGCCCGCACCCAGGCGGCCAAGTCTGGCGAGGTGGTCGGTGAAGCCGTCTCCGCCATCCACGACATCCAGCAGAGCTCCAGCCAGATCTCCAACATCATCGGCGTCATCGACGAGATCGCCTTCCAGACGAACCTGCTCGCGTTGAACGCCGGAGTGGAGGCCGCCCGCGCCGGCGAAGCGGGCCGGGGGTTCGCTGTGGTGGCCCAGGAGGTGCGGGCGCTGGCCCAGCGCTGCGCAGAGGCGGCCAAGGAGATCAAGACGCTGATCTCCTCGTCCGGCCACCAGGTCGAACGGGGCGTGAAGCTGGTTACCGAGACCGGCCGCGCCCTGGAGACCATCTTCGGTCAGGTCGCCGACATCGACGTCCTGGTGTCGGAAATCGCCCGCTCCTCCGAGGAGCAGTCCACGGGCCTCGGCCAGGTCAACGCCGCCGTCAACCAGATGGACCAGGTGACGCAGCAGAACGCCGCCATGGTCGAAGAGGCCACCGCGGCGGCCGCCCAACTGCGCCGTGAGGCGGACGAACTAGGCCGGTTGGTGGCCCGGTTCGATGTCGGCCAAGACGCGGCCGTGCGCCGGTCCGACGCCGCGGGCCTGCAGCGGAAGCTGCGGGTCGCGATCGCCAACTGACGCTCCCCTCCCGCCGCGCCTCTTCCTTGGAGACTCATGGATGATCTGTCTCGCCTACCTTAGCTCGGCGACCGCACCGCTGAGCCCTGCTGACCTTGAGGAGGTCCTCGGCCAGTCTCGACGCAACAATGCCCGAGACGGCCTCACCGGCATGCTCTGCCACTACGACGGCAGCTTCCTCCAGTTTTTGGAAGGAGATAAGCCAAAGGTGGTGGCCGCGTTCGAGCGCATCAGCGGCGATCGGCGTCACGGCGGGGTTATCGAAGTGTATCGGCAGCCGATCGCAACGCGGGCCTTTTCGGACTGGACGATGGCGGTCGTGAAGCCGGACGAGATCGGGGCCGAGCAGCGGGCCTTCTGCCGGGCGCTCCGCCGCGTCGAGTTCGCAGCGCATGCTTCGCACAGGGAGGCGCTGGAGCCTTTCCTGGAGTCCTTCCGCGCCTGGATCCGGTAGGGCGCCAACCGGCCCCTGGACGTGCTATCATCGCCACAGTTGCGTGGGTCGTGGTTCAACCCGAGCCACACGCCGAAGGGCGGCGGTCCGTACGGCCACGCTCCCAACGCTTAGGGCCTTGGGAGGAGCAGCAATGCCCGCCGACAACCACATCCGCAATCCCTTCGAAATGGCCGTATCCGGGGTGGGCGCGGCGATGTCCGACGCCGGCCGCGCCTTGGCCGAAGCCAGGCCCCGCAGCGCCGCTTCGGTCGAGACGCCCGCGGTCCGCCGCATCGAGGCCCAGGACGTGATGGACGCTCTGCGCCGCGGCGCGGCGGACGTGGGCGCGGCCCGGGATGACGTGCTCTTCATCGCGCTGATCTATCCGCTCGCGGGCGTGCTGATCGCCAGCGTGGCGCTGGACAACCGGCTGACGCCGCTTGTCTTCCCGCTGGTGTCCGGCTTCGCCCTGCTCGGGCCCCTGGCGGCGGTCGGCCTCTACGAGATCAGCCGCCGGCTCGAGCGGGGCGGGCCGATCTCGGCCGGGACGCCGCTGGCGGTGTTCCGCTCGCCCGCCATCGGCGACATCCTGCGATTGGGCGCGGTGCTGCTGGCCGTCTTCTTCGCCTGGCTGGTCGCCGCCTGGGCGATCTATGCGGCCAATTTCGGCCCGCAGCCGCCGGTCTCGGTCGCGGCCTTCGCCAACGAGGTGCTGACCACCCCGGCCGGCTGGCGGATGATGGCCGTGGGGATCGGCGTCGGCGCCTTGTTCGCCGCGGCGGTGTTCGTGCTCAGCGTCATCTCCTTCCCGCTGATGCTCGACCGGCACGTGCCCATGTCGACCGCCGTCCAGACGTCGCTGCGGGCGGTGCGGACCAGCCCGAAGACCATGGCCCTCTGGGGCCTGATCATCGCCGGCCTGCTGGTGCTGGGCTCGCTGCCGGCGCTCGTCGGCCTGGTCTTCGTCATGCCCCTGCTGGGGCACGCATCCTGGCACCTCTACCGCAAGGTGACGCGGGAAGGGCCGGCGGCCTGACGCCGGCTCACGCCGCCGGCGCGAGGGCGTCCCGAACGCCGGCGGCGATTTCCAGGGAGCGGATCCGCCTGGCCTGATCGTAGATCTGCGCCGTGACGATGATCTCGTCGGGCCGATGGCGGGCGATGAAGGCCTCCAGCCCCGCCCGCACCGTCTCCGGCCCGCCGACCACCGCCTTCGACAGCGGCCCGCCGGGCGCCAACGTGCCGGCCAGGGACTCGTGGGCCTCGATGGGCGGGGGCAGGGGCCCGGGTCGCCCGCGGTGCAGGTTGATGAACGCCTGCTGCAGCGAGGTGAAGAGGATTTTCGCCTCCTCGTCGGTCTCGGCCGCCACCAGGTTCAGGCCCAGCATCAGGTGCGGCATGGCGAGATGCTCCGAAGGCGTGAAGTCATTCCGGTAGATGGCGCTGGCCTGCTCGACCATTTGCGGCGCGAAGTGGGACGCGAAGGCGAACGGCAGGCCAAGCGCCGCCGCCAGCTGGGCGCCGAACAGGCTGGAGCCCAGGATCCACACCGGCACGTTGGAGCCCGAGCCGGGCACTGCGCGGATCGCCTGGCCGGGCGCCGGCTCCTTCAGGAAGGCCATGAGCTCCAGCACGTCCTGCGGGAACTGGTCGACTCCGCCGGTCAGGTTCCTGCGCAGCGCCCGGGCGGTCAGCTGGTCGGTCCCCGGCGCGCGGCCGACGCCCAGGTCGACCCGGCCGGGGAAGATCGCCTCCAACGTGCCGAACTGCTCGGCGATGATCAGCGGCGCGTGGTTGGGCAGCATCACCCCGCCGGCCCCCAGCCGGATCGTCGTGGTGCCCTCGCCGGCATAGGCCAGCGCCACCGCCGTGGCGGCGCTGGCGATGCCGGTCATGTTGTGGTGCTCGGCCAGCCAGTAGCGGCGGTAGCCGAGCCGCTCGGCGGCGTGGGCCAGCTCGCGGCTGGCGCGCAGCGACTGGCCGGGCGTGCCGCCCTGGACGACGGGCGAGAGGTCGAGGACGGACAGCGGAACCATCCCACCCATGTAGGCGCCCGCGGCCATAGGGGAACCCGATGGGCCGTTTGGAAGCCGTCGTCCGACAGTCGAAGCGCCTCGGGAGACGACCACGCCGCCATCCCCGCGGGCTCCGCTCGGCGGCGGCGCCGACAGCCGCCCTGGATCGAAGCGCGTCCAAGAGGAACAGCTGCAGGCCGGCCTCAGTTGATCGCCGAACCGGGCGCGTTCGCCAGTGGGAGCCGAACATGCATGTCAAACTCAAGCCGGTGGCCGAGCAGGTCATCGTGATCACTGGCGCCTCCAGCGGCATCGGGCTGGCGACGGCGCAGGAGGCCGCCCGGCGGGGCGCCAAGGTGGTGCTCGCCGCCCGCTCCGACGAGGCGCTCGAGACGGCGGTGCGGGAGATCACCGCACAGGGCGGCGAGGCGCTGTCCGTCCACTGCGACGTGGCTGACCGCGCGGAGGTCGAGATGGTGGCCCGCGCCGCGATCGAACGGTTCGGCCGCATCGACACCTGGGTCAACAACGCCGGCGTCGGGATCTGGGCGCGGATCGAGGAACTCCCCGAGACCGACATGCGCCGGCTGTTCGAGACCAATTTCTGGGGCGTGGTGAACGGCTCGCTCGCCGCCATCCCGCACCTGGACAGTCAGGGCGGCGCGCTTGTGAACGTCGGCAGCATGACGTCCGACCGGGCCTTCCCGCTTCAGGGCATCTATTCCGCCAGCAAGCATGCGGTGAAGGGCTTCACCGACGCCCTGCGGATGGAGCTGGAGGAACGTGGGGCCGCTATCTCCGTGACGCTGATCAAGCCGGGGTCGATCGGCACGCCGATGCCGCAGCACGTGAAGAACTACACCGGCCAGGAGGCCAAGTTCCCGCCGCCGGTCTACGCCCCGGAGGAGGTGGCCGCGGCCATCCTCCACGCCGCTGAGCGCCCCGTGCGCGACCTGTTCGTGGGCTCTTCGGCCCACACCGGCAGTGCGTTGAGCCAGATCGCGCCACGTCTGCTGGACCGGATCAGCGAGCGGCTGCTCATCAAGGCGCAGAAGGCGCCCCGGCCGGCGACGCCGACAGACAACCTGCACCACGGGCAGGCGGAAGCTCAGGTCCGCGGCGACCACGCCGGCAGCATGATCCGGCCCAGCCTCTACACGCGCGCCAGGCTGAACCCGGGGATGGCCTCGGCGGTGGTCGGCGGGGTCGCGTTGGCCGCGTTCGGCGCCGCAGCCGCGCGGCGGCGGCGCAGAATCCGGTTGGCTGCCTGAAGGTGGCGCTTCGGCCCGGCCGGGGTGCTGTATCGTAGGGCCTGCAACGCTCGGCGGCTTAGCCCCGTTTGAGTGTTCCAGCTTCCGGAGTCCGCCCATGCCACGCCTGTTGCTGACCCTGGCCCTGTCCGGCGGCCTCGCGGCGTGCGCCGGCTCCCCCGGCGCCGGGCCTGCCGGCCCGGCGGGCGCCGAGAGTCCGCGCCAATGCTTCTGGGCGCGCAGCGTCAACAGCTTCAGCGCCGTCGACGACGACACCGTCAACCTGCGTGTCGGCGTGAAGGACTACTACCAGCTCGAGCTGATCGGCCCGTGCCCCGACATCGACTGGGCCCAGCAGATCGCGATCCAGTCCCGAGGCGGCTCAAGCGTCTGCGTCGGCTCCGACGCGGTTCTCATAGCCCCGAGCCACATCGGCCCCCAGCGCTGCCACGTGCGTACGGTGCGCCGCCTCACCCCGCAGGAGGTCGAGGCGATGGACCCGAAGGCGCGGCCCTAGATCGTATTCGACCTCCTCGCGCCGGCGCTTCCCTGCATCAGTCGGCGGGGGCGAGCGCCGAGGCGCCGTGCAGGGGCGCGCGAACCGTGCAGACGAGGCCCTTGGGCCGATAGTCCAGGCCGACTTCACCGCCGAGCTCGCCCGCCAGGCCCTGCTCCAGCAGGCGAGAGCCAAATCCGGTGCGTGTGGGCGGCGTCACCGCCGGCCCATTCTCCTCCCGCCATTCCAGGTGCAGCCGCTCGTCGGCCGCCGCGGGGGTGGCTAGCCAGGTCACGCTCACCGATCCCGCCGGCGCGCTCAGGGCGCCATACTTCACGGCGTTGGTCGCCAGCTCATGTAGCGCGAGCGCCAGGGCGACAGCGGCCTGAGGCGCCAGCCATATCGCCGGGCCGCAAATCTGGAACCGCTCTTCATTGTCGCCGCTGAACGGGCGGATGGCGGCGTCCACGATCTCGCGCAGATCTGCGCCTCGCCACTGCTGGCGCGTCAGTACGTCGTGGGCGCTCGATAGGGCGAGCAGGCGATCGACGAAGGCGCCGTGCGCGGCGCGAGGGTCGGCGGCCGATCGCTGCGTCTGTGCGGCGATCGACTGCACCGTGGCCAGGGTGTTCTTCACCCGGTGGTTCAGCTCGTTCATCAACAGCTGTTGCCGGTCCTGCCACCGCCTGCGCTCGGTGATGTCTCTGACGACGCGCACGCCGTACAGCGGCGCGCCTTCGGCGTTTCGCACGACCGAGGCCGACAACTCGACCCAGACGATCGCGCCGGACTTCTGCACGTAGCGCTTCTCGCGGCTGTAGACCGGAATCTCGCCTGCCATCTGGCGCGCGAAGACGCCGCGTTCGTCCATCGTGTCTTCCGGATGGGTGACGTCCCAGATGGTCATGTTCGACAGCTCGTCGCGATCATAGCCGGTGATCGCGCTGAACTGCTCGTTGGTGCGCAGGAACCTCCCGTATTCGTCCACTTCGGCGATCCCGACGAACGCATGTTCGTAGGTCGCCAGCAGGCGCTCTTCGCTCTCGCGCAGCGCCGCCTCTGTGGCGATCCGGCCGGAGATGTCGCGCAGATAGGCTGTGAAGTGGATCTCGCCGTCGATCTCTATCGGGCTGATCGCCAGTTCGATGGGCAGGCGATCGCCCGACCGCCTCACCGCATCTACTTCGACGCGGCGCCCCACCATCGGGCCGCGGCCCATACGCACGAACCTCTCCATGCCCTTGCGATGCGGCTCGCGGAGTTCCGGCGGGATGATCAGGGTGGCCATGTCTTGGCCCAAGGCTTCTTCCCGCGTGTAGCCGAAGGTGCGCTCAGCGGCGGGGTTCCACTCCACGATCCGGCTGTCGGCGGCGATGGTCACGATGCTGTCGAGGGCGGAGTGGAGCATGGCGCGGCTGGCGGCTTCAGAGCGCCGAAGCGCGACTTCCGCCTGCCGCTGGCCGCTTATGTCCACCACGACCGCGGTGACGTATTGGGGCGCGCCGTTGTGGTCGCGCACCAGCGACACGTGGTTCTGCACCCACACGGACGATCCGTCGGGGCGCAGGTACCGCTTTTCGATCTGGAAGGACTGGCCTGTCTCCAGCAGCCGGCCGAAGAGGCGCATGTTCTCGGGCAGGTCGTCGGGGTGGGTGACCTGCTGCATGGTGAGGCTGTAGATCTCGTCGGACTCGCGTCCCAGGATCTGGCGCTGACGCTCGTTCACCAGCTGGAACCTGCCTGTGAGGTCCACCTGAGCAATCCCGACGCTCACTTGGCCGAAGATGTCAGCGAACCGCGCCTCGCTCGCTCGCAGAGCCTGTTCCGCCGCGACCCTGTCGCTGACGTCGCTGCCCTGGCAGAAGATCCCCTCGACCAGGCCCGAAGCCCCGCGGACAGGCTGATAGATGAAATCGAAGTAGCCGATCCAGGCGGACCCGTCCGCGCCGACGATCTCCGTGGGCAGGCCCTCGCCCGTGAAGGGCTCCCCGCTGCGGTAGCATCGGTCGAGCAGTTCGACGAAACCCTGCGCCGCGAGCTCGGGCAGCGCTTCGGCCACAGTTCGGCCGAGCAGTTCGCGATCGCCGACCAGCCGTCGGTAGGCCGCGTTGGCGTAGTCGAACACATGCTCGGAACCGCTCAGGAACGCGATCAGCGCCGGCGCCTGGTCGAACAGATGGCTCAGCTGTCCTGCAACTGAGCCGGCCGCCGCACCTGCGTCTGGGTGGAGGTTCGAGGATGGCGACATGTGTGAGGTGCGGTCATATCCGGAGCGGGCCACCCTGCTAACCCTGGATCAACGGGTTGAACACGGCGAGGTTGTCGCAGGCCGTCTCAGCGAGGAGCCGGGCCCGTAGACTGACGCAAGGTCCGCGCCCCATCCTCCACGCGCTGCGCGAGGGAGCACCGGCGATGGATCAACGACTGCCCAGGGCCTGCATCATCGGGGCCGGTTGCTCCGGCTTCACGACCGCCAAGCGGCTGGCCGACCTCGGCGTCCCGTTCGACTGTTTCGAGATGAGCGACGACGTCGGGGGCAACTGGTACTTCAGGAACCCGAACGGCCTGTCGGCCTGCTACGAGAGCCTGCACATCGACACCTCGAAGTGGCGGCTGGCGTTCGAGGAGTTCCCCGTCCCGGCCGACTGGCCTGACTTCCCCCACCACGCGCAGCTGCTGGCCTATTTCCGCGCGTACGTGGACCACTTCGACCTGCGCCAGAAGATCACCTTCAACACCCGCGTGGAGCTGGCCGAGCGCACGGCGGAGGACCTGTGGGCCGTCACCCTCTCCACCGGCGAGACGCGCCTCTACGACGTGCTCTTCGTCTGCAACGGCCACCACTGGGACGCCCGGGTCCCCGAGTATCCCGGCGCCTTCGATGGGCCGGCCTTCCACGCCCACGACTACCGCGACCCGTTCGATCCGGTGGACATGCGCGGCAAGCGCATCGTTGTGGTGGGCATGGGCAATTCGGCGATGGACATCGCCTCCGAGCTCGCCCAACGGCCAATCGCCAAGACGCTGTGGGT
The DNA here is from genome assembly GCF_036263695.1 of Phenylobacterium sp. Taxonomy (GTDB): domain Bacteria; phylum Pseudomonadota; class Alphaproteobacteria; order Caulobacterales; family Caulobacteraceae; genus Phenylobacterium. The sequence continues at coordinate 1,985 of NZ_DATAGM010000311.1, read as the reverse complement.
GGCCGCCCGCCGGGGCGTCTGGGTGCTGCCCAAGTACCTGGGCGGCAAGCCGGCGGACAAGTCGGCCCTGCCGCACTGGATGCCGCGAAAGCTTGGCCTGGCGCTGGCCCGCGCCAAGATCAAGCAGACCATCGGCCGGATGGAGGACTACGGCCTGCCCAAGCCCGACCACGAGCCGCTGGAGGCCCACCCCTCGGTCTCCGGCGAGTTCCTCACCCGGGCCGGCTGCGGCGACATCAGGTTCAAGCCCAACATCGCCGAACTGATGGGAAACAAAGTCCGCTTCGAGGACGGCAGCGTCGAAGAGGTGGACGCCATCGTCTACGCCACCGGCTACAAGATCAGCTTTCCGTTCTTCAGCGAGCCCGATCTGCTGCCCGACGCCGAGAACCGCTTCCCGCTGTTCAAGCGCATGATGAAGCCCGGCCTTCCCAACCTGTTCTTCATGGGCCTCGCCCAACCCCTGCCGACGCTCGTCAACTTCGCCGAACAGCAGGCCAAGCTCGCCGGCGCCTACCTCACCGGCCGCTATCGCCCGCCGCCCTCGGAGGAGATGGCCGCCGTCATCGCCGCCGACGAGGCCCTGCACCTGGGCCCCTACTACAAGGCTCCCCGCCACACGATCCAGGTCGACTTCGGCATTTACGTCCACGATCTTACGAAGGAGATCCGAAAGGGCGAGGCCCGCGCCAGGGCCGCCGGGTGGGTGTTGCCCGTGGAGCCGCGAGCGCGGCCCGGGGCGGAGGCGATGGCGGCTGAGTAGCGTCTCTTCCGCTTGACACTGACCGGCGGTCAGTAGCTAATGACCATCGGTCACTAGGAGGCGCCGATGGACAAGCCGCTACGCCGCCGCCTGAGCCCCCAGGTCCGCAAGCTTGAGATCGTCGAGGCGGCCGAGCGGCTGCTGCAGGCGCACGGCTCGCGGGTGCGGGTCGAGGACGTCGTCCGCGAGGCCGGTGTCGCGAAGGGCACATTCTTCCTCTACTTTCCGAGTTGGGACGACCTGCTGGAAACCGTCCGCGATCGGCTGGTCTCCGAGTTCGACGCCGCCTATCCGCTGCCGACCGAGGCCGATGGGCCGATCGACTGGCCGGCCCTGGTGGAGTGGCAGGCGGGCGCCTTTGTCGACTTCACCCTGTCGCGCCGGGGCCTCGGGGAGGCGGTGTTCCACTCCGACTTCGCCGAGCGGCGCCCGCTGGCTGACCACGGGATCGTCCGGCTGGCGGCGGTGATCCGCGCCGGCCAGGAGGCCGAGGCGTTCGGCCGGGTCGACCCCGAGCCCACCGCAAGGCTGCTGTTCGCCGCCATCCACGAAGCTGCCGACGCGGTCGCGGCCGGGGCCGACCGGGACGCCATGATCGCCGCGCTCAACACCCTACTCCGACGCACCCTCGCGCCCTGAGCAACCTACCGCAGGAGGAAAGCCCATGAACGATACCGTCGTGAACGTCCGGTACATGGTCGGCGACGTGCAGGCCGCGGCCGACTGGTATGTAGACAACCTCGGCTTCAACCGGCTGCCGAACGCCTCCCCCGCTTTCGCCGCCGTCGAGCGCGGACCGCTGCGGCTGCTGCTGAGCGGCAAAGCCAGCTCCGCCGGCCGGCCGATGCCCGACGGCCGTCAGCCCGAGGCCGGCGGCTGGAACCGCTTCCAGTGCATCGTCGAGGACCTGCCGGCTGAGGTCGAGCGCCTGCGCGCCAGGGGCGTGAGGTTCCGCAACGCCATCGTCACCGGGCCGGGCGGATCGCAGATCCTGGCCGAAGATCCGTCGGGCAACGTGGTGGAGCTCTTCCAGCCCGCGGGCTGGTTCTGAGCGGCTGATCCTGCGAGCTGCGCGTCAGCCCGCTGAAATCGAGGCGGTCGATGGCCCGCATCGATTCTTTCGCTTTGCCCAATCGGAATCCCAGGTCGCCTAATGGCCGCCAAAAGGGAGGACACCCGATGGATGACGCCAGCCCACTCTCCGACAAGCGGAAGGAACCCG
>NZ_DATAGM010000310.1:0-16892 GCF_036263695.1 Phenylobacterium sp. | reverse complement strand
GTCACCATCGAGATGCGGCACGCGCCCTTCTTCGGCTGGATCCAGGACTTGTCGGATCGCGACCCGACGCTGATCTGGAACCTGTTCGGCGCCATTCCCTGGGAGGTGGCCTCGACGCCGCTGCTCGGCGGCCTGCTGGCCGGCCCGCTCGGCATCGGCGCCTGGGCGACCCTCTACGGCTTCACCATGTGGCTGACCACGGCCATGAACCCGCCGGCGCCCGACCCCATCCAGCAGCGGATGTTCCAGCTGATGCCGCTGATCTTCACCTTCATCATGGCGCCGTTCGCGGTCGGCCTGCTGATCTACTGGACCTGGAGCAACGTGCTCTCGATCCTGCAGCAATACGTGATCATGCGCCGCTTCAAGGTGGACAACCCGATCGACCAGCTGCTCGGCAAGCTGACCGGCAGATCCAGGGCCGTGGGGTGAGCGCCGACCCGGCCTTCACCGAAGAGGAGCTGGAGGCCGCCCGCGTCCTCTTCGCCCGGCCGGCGCTCTTCGCCCTGGGCGTCGTGCAGATCGAGGGCCTGCCGCCGCCCGACCTGCCCGAGGTGGCCTTCGCCGGCCGCTCCAATGTCGGCAAGTCGAGCCTGATCAACGCCCTGACCGGCCGCAAGGACCTGGCGCGGGCCTCCAACGCGCCGGGGCGGACGCGTGAGGTCAATATCTTCGTGCTGGACGAGAAGGTGCGCCTCGTCGACCTGCCGGGCTACGGGTGGGCCAAGGCCTCCAGAGCCGAGGTGAAGAAGTTCCAGAACCTCGGCCGCTCCTACCTGCGCGGCCGACCGAACCTCAAGCGGGCCTACCTGCTGATCGACGCCCGGCACGGGCTCAAGGCGGTGGACGCCGAGGCCCTCGACGCCCTCGACCAGGCCGCGGTTTCCTATCAGATCGTCCTGACCAAGGCCGACAAGATCAAGCCGGCCGAACTGGAGGCGGTGCGCGCCAAGACCCTCGCCGCCATCGCCAAGCGCCCAGCCGCCTTCCCCCGCGTCGCCGCCACCTCCTCCGAGAAGGGGACCGGCCTCGCCGAACTCCGCGCCGAGATCGTCGCGGCCTGCGGGTTGGAGTTCGCGCCCTAGCTCCGCGCGCCTGGCCCAGGCCGGCTCTGCACGTCCCGGGGCCCTACCGGCTCCCCGCATTCCGAACAGGCCAGCACCGCGTGGAAATCGCAGCCGCAGGCCTTGTGCCGGTTGAGGACCGGCGGGCCGGCCTCGCCGGCGTAGTGGCGGTCGCCCCAGCCGACGATGGCCATCAGCAGAGGATGCAGCTCCAGCCCCTTGGGCGTCAGGCGGTACTCGTAGCGGACCGGACGCTCCTGATAGGCCTCACGCCGTAACACGCCCTCGTCGGTCAAGAGCTTCAGCCGGTCGGCGATGATGGTGCGCGAGATGCCGAGCCGCGCCTGGAAGGCCTCGAACCTGCGCACGCCGAGGAAGCAGTCGCGCAGGATCAGCAGCGTCCAGCGGTCGCCGATCACCGCCACCGTTCGGGCGACGGAGCAGGCCTCGTCCGGCAGCTCGTCCCATTTCATCGCGCCGCTCGGCTCCGCGGTTGACTCGCCTGCCGATCAGGTAGCACAGTCCGTCCAGAAAATAAACGGACTGGATGATCATGGCTCAGCAAGGCGCCTGTCTGGTGGTCGGGGCCGGCGACGGCGTGGGCGGCGCCATCGCCAGGGCCTTCGCCCGCGAGGGGCTGATCGCCTGCATCACCCGCAGGGAGCGCAACCTCGACCAGCTTGAGGCGCTGGCCGGCAAGATCCGCGATGAAGGCGGCGAGGCGCGCGCCTTCGGGGTCGACGCTCGGGACGAGGCAGCGATGGTCGCGCTGGTCGACCGGATCGAGTCCGAGGTCGCGCCGCTGGAAGTGGTGGTGTTCAACATTGGCGCGAACGTGCGCTTCGATGCTCTGGAGACGACGACCCGCGTCTACACCAAGGTCTGGGAGATGGCCGCCTTCTCCGGGTTCCTGGCGGCGCGAGAGGCGGCCCGGGTGATGCTCCCAAGAGGCCGCGGCACCATCCTGTTCACCGGCGCCACCGCCAGCGTCCGGGGCCGGCAAGGCCTCTCGGCCTTCGCCTCGGCGAAGCACGCATTGCGCGCCACCGCCCAGAGCTTCGCACGCGAACTCGGCCCCCAGGGGATCCACGTGGCCCACGTGGTGATCGACGGCGCCATCGACGGGGTTTTCACCCGCACCAACCGCGGCGATCAGGTCGAGGACCTGCTGGCGAGAGACGCCATCCTCAAGCCCGACGAGATCGCCGCAAACTACGTCTGGCTGCACAAGCAGCAACGCTCGGCCTGGACCCACGAGATGGACCTGCGCCCCTGGTCCGAGCCCTGGTGAGGAGGAGCCCCCATGCCCGCGACCATCGACTTCCTGTTCGATTTCGGCAGCCCCAACGGCTACCTGGCCTGGAAGGTGCTGCCGAAGATCGCCGAGCGCACCGGTGCCAAGATCAACATCGTCCCCGTCCTGCTGGGCGGCCTCTTCAAGCTGACGAACAACCGCTCGCCGGTGGAGGCGTTCGCCGGCGTGAAGAACAAGCTCGCCTACGAGGGGCTGGAGACCCGCCGGTTCGTCCAGAAGCACGGCCTCACCGCCTACCGCTCCAACCCCCACTTCCCGGTCAACACCCTGCTGATCATGCGCGGCCTCGTCGCCGCCCGCGGCATGGGCGTCGGCGACCGCTACCTGGAGACCGTGGTCTCGGCCATGTGGGAGCAGGGGCTGAAGATGGACGACCCCGCCGTGGTCCGTGACGTGCTCACGAAGGGGGGCCTCGACGCCGACGCAATCCTCGCCGCCACCCAGGATCCGGAGGTCAAGGCCGAGCTGATGGCCAGCACCGAGGCCGCCGCCGCCCGCGGCGCCTTCGGCATCCCGACCTTTTTCGTCGGCGAGGAGATGTTCTTCGGCAAGGACCGGCTGGACCAGGTGGAAGAGGCGGCGCGGGAGAGCGTCCCGGCGTAAGATCTCCGCCAACCCACTCCGTCATCCGGAAGAGCCGCGAAGCGGACTCATCCGGGCCCCAGGCTCCGCGCGCTGGGTCCCGGCTCTTCGCTTCGCTTCGGCCGGGATGACGACCTAAGTCGTATCGACAGCCCCGCCTGCGTTCGCTATCGGGACGCTCCGATGCGCCGGAGCCTTTCGTGACCGACACCTCCGAACAGCAGGGTTGGGCCACCGCCAAGACTCTGGCGGAAGCCCTGCCCTACATTCAGCACTACGACCGCGAGACCGTGGTCATCAAATACGGCGGCCACGCTATGGGCGAGGAGTCGGTGGCCAAGCTGTTCGCGGCCGACTCGGTGCTGTTGAAGATGCTGGGCCTGCACCCGGTCGTGGTGCACGGCGGCGGGCCGCAGATCTCGGCCATGCTGAAGCGGGCGGGCGTGGAGTCGACCTTCGTCGAGGGCCTGCGGGTCACCGACGCGGCCACCATGGAGGTCGCCGAGATGGTCCTGTCGGGGGCCATCAACAAGGAGATCGCCAACTGGATCACCCTGGCCGGCGCAGAAGCCGACGTACGCGGCGTGGGCCTCTCCGGCAAGGATGCCCGGCTGATCACCGTCGAGAAGGCCCGCAAGACCCGGAAGAACCCCGACACCGGCGCCGAGGAGGAGATCGACCTCGGCTTCGTGGGCGAGCCGACCCGGATCGATCCGCAGATGATCCTCAACCTGATCCACGCTGATCACGACTACATCCCGGTGGTGGCGCCGATCGGGGTCTCGAAAGAGGGCCAGACCTACAACATCAACGCCGACACCGTGGCCGGCGCCCTGGCCGGGGCGCTGCGGGCCAAGCGCATGCTGCTGCTGACCGACGTGCCGGGCGTGCTGGACAAGAACGGGGAGCTGATGCGCCAGCTGCGCGTCGACGAGGCCCGCGAGGCGATCACCTCGGGCGTCGCCACCGGCGGCATGATCCCCAAGCTGGAGACCGCCATCGCCGCCGTCGAGGCCGGCGTGGAGGCCGTGGTCATCCTGGACGGGCGCCGGCCCCACGCCATGCTGGTCGAGCTGTTCACCGAGCACGGCGCGGGCACCCTGGTTCGCGCATGAGCGCGGACCTTTCCCACGTCGACACCTGGCTGTTCGACCTCGACAACACCCTCTATCCGGCCTCCACCGGGTTCATGAGCGAGATCGAGGGGCGGATGACCGCCTATGTGCAGAAAGTCACCGGCCTGCCGCCGGACGAGGCCTATGCGCTGCAGAAGAAGTACTTGGCCGAGCACGGCCTGACCCTGCGCGGGCTGATGGAGAACCACGGGGTTGATCCGGACGAGTTCCACGCCCTGTTCCACGACCTTTCGCTGGAGGCGCTAGCGCACGACCCGGACCTGGTGCTGGCCCTCGCCCGCCTGCCCGGCCGGCGGCTGATCTTCACCAACGCCGACGACATCCACGCCGAACGGGTGCTGGAGCGGCTGGGACTGCGCGACCTGTTCGAGGACGTCTTCCACATCGCCACCTTCGACTACACGCCCAAGCCCAGCCCCGCGCCCTTCCAGCGCATGGCCGAAAGCCATGGCGTCGAGCCGCGCACGACCGCCTTCTTCGAGGACTCCGAGCGCAACCTGGCGCCGGCGGCCGAGCTCGGCATGACCACCGTCCTGGTGGGCCCGCACGCGCTCGCCTCGACCGCCCCCTTCGTCCACCACCGCACCGAAGACCTCGCGCCGTTCCTGACGGCGGCGAAGCTTATGGAGGCCGCCCGATGACCACCGACCTGCAACGCGCTGTCGAAGCCGCCTGGGAGCAGCGCGACACCGTCACCACCGGAACTAAGGGCGCCGTCCGCGACGCCGTGGAGGTCACCCTGGAGCGACTGGATGCGGGCGACCTGCGGGTGGCCGAGAACCAGGGCGGCCAGTGGGTCGTCAATCAGTGGGTCAAGCAGGCCATCCTGTTGTCCTTCCGGCTGAACCCGAACCGGCTGACCGAGGCGCCCACGCCCGGCCCCTTCTGGGACAAGGTGCCCGGCAAGTTCGAAGGCTGGACGCCCGAGCGATTCGAGGCCGCCGGCTTCCGCGCCGTGCCCGGCTGCGTGGTCCGCAAAGGCGCCTTCATCGGCCGCAACGTCGTGCTGATGCCGTCCTTCGTGAACATCGGCGCCTACGTCGATGAAGGCACCATGGTCGACACCTGGGCCACCGTCGGCTCCTGCGCCCAGATCGGGAAAAACTGCCACATCTCCGGCGGGGCCGGCATCGGCGGCGTCCTGGAGCCCCTGCAGGCCAACCCCACCATCATTGAGGACGACTGCTTCATCGGCGCCCGCTCGGAAGTGGCCGAAGGCGTCATCGTGCGCCGCGGCAGCGTGCTGTCCATGGGCGTCTACGTCACCGCCACGACGCCGATCATCGACCGCAAGACCGGCCAAACCTGGACCGGCGAGATACCGCCCTACTCGGTGGTGATGTCCGGCTCACGGCCCTCGCCGCACGAAGGGCTGCCGTCCACCTACTGCGTTGTGATCATGAAGACCGTCGACGAACGCACGCGGTCCAAGACCAGCATCAACGAGCTACTGCGAGAATAGGTTAACGTTAGTGTTCTCCGGTCGAAACCAACGATCTTCCACCGGGAATATAGTTAACCGGCGCACCTCGCCATAATCTGAACAATAACCAACGGAATCTTGGAAGCTGAGGTCCGTTGGCATGCGCGCGTCTTCGAAGGCATGGCCACGGGCCGAGTGGTTAATACTTCGTTAAGCCTTTGAGGGGCGCGCATGTTGATGACGGATCCTCACGACCTCTCCGGCGGCGCGAACCGCAAGGCCGAGACGCCGTCGGAACCGGCGAGCTGGAACGAGCGGCAGGCCGCCGATCCGGCCCTCGCCGCCCGGTTCCTCTACCGCTGGGCCGGCCAGTTCTCGGCGGCCCTGGTGCGCATTCGCGGCCGCTTCGACGGCGACCTCGACCAATACCTGCTCTACCTCGTCTTCGTGCTGCAGGAGATCTCCAGCAGCGGAAACGTCGCCGGCCGCACCCGCGGCCTCAACGCCCTGAGCCTGTCCGAGATCACCCAGATTCCCCGCGAGACCGCCCGTCGCAAGCTGCTGAGCCTGGCCCGCGCCGGCTATCTGCGGCGCGACGAGGAAGGCCTCTACTACCTCGGCGACGCCTACGGCGTGGACGAGGTGCTCAACGAACTGAAGCCCCTCTGGGACATCGTCAAACAGGAGCGGTGAGTCCTGCGACTGTTTAGGTGTCCCGTCGACAGCCTCGGGCCTGCTCAGCGCGACATCTCAACCTGTCACGCACGCAGCCCCTGGCGACAGGTTAAGTCGTCTCGCGGAGCTGTGGCGTCGCCGGCACTGGCGCGCCCTAACCAGTCACACGTGAAGAATGGGGGGATTGCGGCGCCGTGAGCGACGCTTACGCGACAGCCCACCGCCACAGATCGCGGACGGCCCGGGCCTGGGCCTCGGCGTCCTCGCTGGCGGGCTGGGGCAGGCGGGCGTAGGCCAGGCACGCGGCGAGGCTCGGAGCCTCGCCGCGGCCGCCCACTTCATCCCGGCCGACCCTCTTCTCGAAGGAACTTGCGGCGCACTGCAGCCCGGCGGCGGCGCCGCGCGCACGCTCGGGCAGCAGGCCGCCCTGCAACCTTTTGTGGAAGCCGATCAGCCGCGCCCCGGCGCAGATCTGCGTCGCCATACGCTCGAAGGCCTCAGGCGATAGCGGCTCGGCGCCGACTTCCGTCGGCGCCGAGCCGATGAGCGCCACCGGACTGGGGGCATGGGTATAGGCGCTCATCACGACTTCGCCGCGGCTGTCGACGAAGGCGTACTGCAGGACGTGATAACCACTACTCGACACGCCCACAGACCGTACAGCGAAGTAGACTTCGCCGAATTCAGACACCCTACGCAAAGCGACCGGTCGAAAGCTTCTTGTTTCACCAAGCCCCTCATGACGCGATCCGCGCATCAGAGGAATTGTGGCGCCTTTATGACCGTATCCACCGAAAAAGGAGAGCAACGCTTACTTCTTTCAGCAGGAGATCTACTTCAACCATCATGCCGCACGCCCACGCTCGCCTATAGGGCGAAGCTCCCCAAAATGAGGCTGGGGTTAAGCTTGCTGAAGATGGCGGCACGGCCTGCCGCGGGGCCGTGGCCGAGCGCCGTTGGGGGCTCCTGCGGCCGCCAGGCGATTTCACGGATTGGTTGATCCGTCCGGCTATTCCTGCGGGGGATAAGGCGTGCCGTCCCGGTGATAGTAGTCGTGGGCGCCGAGCGGGATGACCATGTCGATATCGGGATAGTCTACCGCGTCCACGCCGTCCTCGGTGCGTGTCCCGACCTCCAGCAGCCGCGCCGGCCGGTCGGACCGGTTGATCAGGTGGTGCCCGTCCGCGTCGCCCGCCTTGAACCCGGCGCACTCGCCGGGCCGCAACACCTCCTCGCCGGCGTCCGTCACCAGCACGACCTCGCCCTCGAGCACATAGACGAACTCGTCCTCGGCGGTGTGCCAGTGCCGCTGCGACGACCAGGCGCCCGGCTCCAGGGTCAGCAGGTTGACGCCGAAGTGAGAGAGGCCCGCGGCGTTGCCCAGCGCCCGGCGGCCGCGGCCGCGGCAGGGCTCGTCGAACGGTGCGGGGTAGGCGCTGCCCCGGCGTTCGGGCAGGGACGCAACGTCGATCTTCTTCATGGGGGCTTTCCGGTCTAGGAAGCCGAGACCTTAGGAACACCGCCGCCAGGGGCCAAGCTTGATTGACGCCGTCACCCTCACCCGCGAGCTCGTCCGCCGCCCCTCGGTGACGCCGGCCGACGCCGGGGCCATGGACGTCCTGCAGCGCGAGCTGGAGGCGCTGGGCTTCGCCTGCCGACGGATGACGTTCGGCGACATCGAGAACCTCTACGCCCGCTATGGGACTCAGCGGCCCAACCTCTGCTTCGCCGGCCACACCGACGTGGTGCCGGTGGGCGACGCCGGCGCCTGGAGTTCCGGGCCGTTCGAGGCCCAGGTGGTGGACAACGTGCTGGTCGGCCGCGGCGCGGTCGACATGAAGAGCGCGCTGGCCGCCTTCACGGCCGCCGCCGGGACGGCCATCGCGGCGGGCAAGGTCCGCGGCTCCCTCTCGCTGCTGATCACCGGCGACGAGGAGGGCGTGGCGACCCACGGCACCAAGAAGGTGGTCGAGGCCCTTCAGGCCGAGGGCGAGGCGATCGACCACTGCATCGTCGGCGAGCCCACCAGCTCCGAACGGTTCGGCGACATGGTCAAGATCGGCCGCCGGGGCAGCATCAACGTCGACATCCGCGTCGAGGGGATCCAGGGCCACGTGGCCTACCCGCAGCGGGCGGCCAACCCTGTGCCGGTGCTGATCCGGCTGCTGGCGCGGCTGCAGGACAAGGTGCTGGACGAGGGCTACACCGGCTTCCAGCCATCCAACCTCGAGGTGGTGACCATCGATGTCGGCAACACCGCCACCAATGTCATCCCCGCCGCCGCGCGGGCCCGGCTGAACATCCGCTTCAACCCGGCCCATACGGGCGCGAGCCTGGCCGCCTGGATAGAGGGCGAGGCCCGCGCTGTGGCAGAGGGCTTCCGAGGAACCGTGACCGCCACGCCGCAGATCAGCGGCGAGGCCTTCCTCACCGAGCCCGGCCCCTTCACCGACCTGATCTGCGCCGCCGTCCGCGACGTGACCGGCGCCGACCCGGAGCTCTCCACCACCGGCGGCACCTCCGACGCCCGCTTCATCCGCGCGCTATGCCCGGTGGTCGAGCTCGGCCTCGTCGGTAAGACCATGCACGCCGTCGACGAACGCGCCCCCATCGCCGAGATCCGCCAGCTGCAGCAGGTCTACGAGCGGCTGATCGAACGGTACTTCGAGGCGATGTAGGCTTTTTCCCTTCCCTTCAGGGGAGGGACACAGGCTCCTCAGTACTCCACCCCGGTCAGGTACAGCCCGTGCGCCGGCGCGACCGGACCACAGGCCTTGCGGTCGGCAGCGGCGAGGGCGGCGGCGATGCGTTCGGGGGGCCAGCGGCCGGTCCCCACCTCCACCAGCGTGCCGGTCATCGAGCGGACCTGGCGGTGCAGGAAGGAGCGGGAGGCGAACTCCAGCAGCACCTGCTCGCCCTCGCGCCGCACCGAGGCGAGGTCCAGCGTCTTCATCGGGCTCTTGGCCTGGCACTGCAGGTCGCGGAAGGTGGTGAAGTCGTGGTGGCCGACCAGCGCCTGGGCCGCCTGATGCATCCGCTCGGCGTCCAACGGCTTCTTCACGTGCCAGACCCGGCCCTGACCGAGCGCCGGCGGGCTGCGACGGTTGAGGATACGGTAGAGGTAGCGGCGCGTCGTCGCCGAGAAGCGGGCATGCCAGCCTTCGGGCGCCTCGGACGCGTCCAGTACGGCGATCGGCTCGGGGACCAGGTGGGCGTTGAGGGCGTCGCGGACCACGTCCGGCTTCCAGGCCTTCTCCAGATCGATGTGCACCACCTGCCCGGTGGCGTGCACGCCGGTGTCGGTGCGACCGGCCGCCTGCAGCCGCAGGGTCTCGCCGCTGAATCCCTTCACCGCCCGCTCGATGGAGGCCTGGATGGTCGGCAACTCCCCCTGAGCCTGGAAGCCGCGGTAGGGACCGCCGTCGTACTCCAGCGTCAGCCGGTAACGGGGCATCAGGTGAGCCTCGCCCCGACCCTCAGCGGAAAGCCGCGCAGGAAGACCTCGGCGTCCTGCGGCCCCCGCCCCTCGCGCTGCACCTTCAGAAGCCGCACGGCGCCCTCCCCGCAGGCGATGAGCATTTCGTCGTCCAGCACCTCCCCGGGCGCGCCCTCCCCGTCCTCGTAGCGGGACAGCAGCGCCTTGATGCGCACCGGGCCCTTCTCGGTCGGCGCCTCGAACCAGGCGCCGGGGAAGGGCGAGAGGCCGCGGATCTTGCGGTCGACCTCGGCGGCGGGCCGGGTCCACTTCAGACGGGCGGCCTTGGCGCTGATCTTCTTGGCGTAGGTGACGCCCTCGTGGGCTTGGGGCGTCTCGACGGCTTCGCCGCGCTCGATAGCGGCCAGGGTCTCCACCAAGAGCTGGGCCCCGGCCTCGGCGAGGCGGTCGTGCAGGGTCCCGGCGGTGTCCAGCGGGCCGATGCGGACGGTGGCGGTGGACAGCACGGACCCCTCGTCCAGCCCCTCGGTCATTCGCATGACCTGCACCCCGGTGAGCGGATCGCCGGCCATGATCGCCCGTTGGATCGGAGCCGCGCCTCGCCACCTGGGGAGCAGCGAGGCGTGGACGTTGAAGCAGCCCAGGCGCGGCGCCTCCAGGATCTCCCGCGTCAGGATTTGGCCGAAGGCGACGACCACCGCCGCGTCCAGGCCGAGCCCCCGAAACGCCTCGATCTCGGCCGCATCGCGCAGCGAGGCGGGCGTCCGGACGGAAAGCCCCCGCTCCTCGGCGAAGGCGTGCACCGGCGAGGGCCGCAACGCCTGGCCGCGGCCGCGCGGGGCCGGCGGCTGGGAGTAGACGGCGGCGACCTCATGCCCGGCCTCGATCACCGCCTCGAGGGCGCGGGCGGCGAAGTCGGGGGTTCCGAGGAAGGCGAGGCGCATCACGGCAGCCTTTAGCCCGCGGGAGCCGGCGGCGGGAAGGGCGGGAACCTGCGGCCAAGCGTGGCCGTTGGATGGCCGAAAGGAGTTTCCCCATGCGCACCCTGCTGATCGCCTCCGCCGCCGCCCTGGCGCTCGCCGCCGCCGGCTGCACCGAAACCCAGCGCGAGGACGCTGGCGAGGAGGCCAAGGAGGCCACCGACGCCGCCGGCTCGGAGCTGAAGGAAGCGGTGGAGAAGGTCGACATCGAAGCGACCGCCGAGAAGACCAAGGAAGTCGCCTCCGACGTCGGCAGTGCGGTCAAAGACGCCGCCGGCGACGTGAAGGAAGGGGTCGACCGGGCCGGCGCCGAAACCAGGGATGAGGCGGGAGACGCCAGGAGGGCGGGGGACAACGCCGCGTCGGACGCGCGGAACTGAGGTAGAGAGCGGGCGCTAAGCCGCCTTCTGCTTCTTGACCTTCTTGATCGCCTGCTCGCGCTTCAGGCGCGACAGGTGGTCGATGAAGAGAACGCCTTCCAGGTGGTCCATCTCGTGCTGGACGCAGACGGCGTAGAGGCCCTCGGCGTCCTCCTCCACCTGCTCGCCCTGATAGTTGAGGTAGCGCAGCTTCACCCGGGCGGGCCGCTCGACCTCGTCGTAGTATTCGGGGATCGACAGGCAGCCCTCTTCGTAGGGCTGGGTCTCTTCCGAGGCCCAGACGATCTCCGGATTGACGAAGTAGCGGGGCTGGGCCTCCTCGCCCTCGCGGGCCAGGTCCATGACGATCACCCGCTTGGGCACGCCGACCTGGATCGCGGCCAGGCCGATGCCGGGCGCGGCGTACATGGTCTCCAGCATGTCGTCCATCAGCGCCCGCAGTTCGTCGTCGACGGCCTCCACAGGCTGCGACTTCAGCTTCAGGCGCGGGTCGGGGACGGTGATGATTTCGCGGATCGCCATGGCTGGCAGGTAGGTTAGCCGCCCTCTTCCGTCAAGGCGGGCGCGGGTTTGGAATCCGTCCCGATCACCTGCGAAAGCAAGCTCTTGCCGCGGGCCTCGAGCTCGCGCGGGGCGACCTCCAGCTCCACCGGATCGGGAATCTTCTTGGCCTGGTGGTCGGCGGCCAGCTGCTCGAACTTGCGCGCCTGGGGCAGCACCCGGTCTTTCAGCGAGCCGACGAATGCGTTGTACTTTCCCACCGCCCGGCCGAGGCTGGTCCCCAGGTCGTCGATGTGACCGGCCATCACCGAGATGCGGCTGTAGAGGTCCTGGCCGAGCTTGGCGATCTCTTGTGCGTTGGCGGCCTGCTCCTCCACCCGCCAGCCATAGACCACCGCCTTGCAGAGGGCGAACAGGGTGGTGGGGGTCACCACCAGCACCCGCCGGTCCATGGCCTCGGTGAGAAGCTCGGGGTTCTTGTCCAGCGCCGCCGCGAGGATGGCGTCGGAGGGCACGAACATCGCCACGAAGTCCGGCGAGGCGTCGAACTGGTTCCAATAGGCCTTGGCCGAGAGCCCCTGGATGTGGGTGCGCACGCTCTGCACGTGGCGCATGAGGCAGCCGTCCCGCACCGCCTCGTCGGTGGCGTCGAACGCCTCGAGGTAAGCGTTGCAGGAGACCTTGGCGTCGATCACGAACACCGCCCCGCCGGGCAGCCGCACGGTCACGTCCGGACGCCGGCGGCCTTCCTCGGTATCGGTGGAGGTCTGTTCGTGGAAGTCGAAGTGGTGGGTCAGTCCCGCCGCCTCGAGCACGTTGCGCAGCGCCTGCTCGCCCCAGCGGCCCTGCACCCCGGCCCCCCGTCGCAGGGCGGCGGAAAGCTTGCGCGCCTCGTCCTGGGTGGCGGTGGAGGCGGCCAGCATCTGGGCGATCTGCTCCTTCAGCCCGCCGGTCTCCTCGGCGCGGGCCTTCTCGACCGCGGTGACCTGTTCCTGGAACTTGGCCAGCGTCTCGGCGACGGGCTTCAGCTGCGCCTCCAGGCGCGCCTGGGCCAGCTGCTCGCGGTTGCGGAAGGTCTCCTCGGTCTGCTTGACCAGCGCCTCGGCGACGGCGGTGGCCGACTGGGCGGCCTGGGCCTTCAGCACCTCGGCCTGCATCGCCGACTGGCCCTCCAGCGCCTTGAGCTGCGCCTCGGCTTGCAAGGCCCGCGACTTCATCTCCCAGGCGGCGCCCTCGGCCGCGGCCGCGCGGCGGCGCTCGCTAAGGGCCCAGGCGATGGCGGCGACGGCGACCAGCGCCAGGGCGATCAGGATGACGAGCATGGCGGCGTTCATGCTCCGTTCCATACGCGGAGTCGCGCAAGACCGCCAGCCGGCGTGTCGTCGCTAGGCCGGCCGGCGCGCCCGCATCGCCTGGGCGATGGTGCCGTCGTCGAGCCAGTCGAGCTCGCCGCCGACTGGAACTCCCCGGGCCAGCATGGTGACCGACACGCCCGTGCCGGCCAGCCGTTCGGCGAGGTAATGGGCGGTGGTCTGGCCATCAACCGTGGCCGGCAGCGCCAGGATCACCTCGCGCACACCCTCCTCCGCCGCCCGGTTGACCAGCGGCCCGATCCGCAGCGCCTCGGGGCCGACGCCGTCGAGCGCCGACAGTAGCCCGCCGAGCACGTGATAGCGGCCGCGGAAGGCGCTCGCGCGCTCCATGGCCCACAGCGCCCCGACCTCCTCGACGACGCAGATCAGGCTGGCGTCCCGCTCGCGGTCGGCGCAGACGGCGCAGGGATCCTGGGTGTCCAGAGAGCCGCAGAGGCTGCAGGTCTTCACCCGCGCCGCGGCGTCAGCAAGCGCTTCCGAGAGCGGGTTCAGCAGCTGATCGCGCCGCTTCAGCAGGGCCAGCGCCGCGCGACGGGCCGAGCGCGGCCCCAGCCCCGGCAGCTTGGCCAGCAGCGAAATCAGCCGTTCGATCTCGGGTCCTGCAGACGCGGCCAAGGTCTCTCCGATGCGGTCAGCTCAGGCCTGTCGAGCACATGGGAGCGGCCCCTGTCGAGGGCTAGAGCACGAAGTCGCCGGCGCTGAGCGGCGGCGCGCCGGAAACCGCGATCTCCAGGTCCGCCACGCCGTCGCCGTTCATGTCGCCCTGGACGATCCCGCCGGCGTAGCGCAGCTGGCCCGCCACGCCGCCGAAGGCGTCCGCGCCGATGAAGGCGAAAGCCTGGTTCCCCGAAACCGTCGCGTTGGCGTCGATCCCCGCCACGTTGATCCGGTCGCCTGAGGTGAAGTCCAAGACGGTGTCGCGCCCCGCGCCGGGCGCCGAGACCCCAGCCGCAAACTGGAAGACGTCCGCCCCGGCCCCGCCGATCAGCACGTCGGCGCCGGCTCCAGCGACCAGGGTGTCGGCGCCGGCCTCGCCGTCCATCCGGTCATCGCCCGCGAAACCGTCGAGCCAGTCGGAGTCGTCGCCGCCCAGCAGGGTGTCGTTCCCGTCCATGCCGCCGAGGTTGTCGTTCCCCGCGCCGCCGCTCAGCAGGTTGTCGCCGGTGTTGCCGGTCAGGTCGTTGGCGCCTGTATTCCCGTAGCCGCCGATGTGGCCGCCGCCCTGCAGCACCAGACGCTCGACGCCCTCGGCCAGGGTGTAGGCGATGTGGCTGCGGACCTCGTCGTTGCCCTGGCCGGCGGCCTCGATGACATCGTCGCCGGCGCTGTCCACCACATAGGTGTCGTCCCCGGCGCCGCCGGCCATGATGTCCGCCCCGGCGCCGCCGTTGAGGTTGTCGCGTCCGTCGCCGCCGAGCATCGAATCGTCGCCGTTCCCGCCGGAGAGCGCGTCGTTGCCGGCGCCGCCGTCCAGCGTGTCGGCGCCGTCTGCGCCCCGAAGATTGTCGTTGCCGTCCAGGCCGGTCAGCAGGTTGGCGGCGGCGTTGCCGAGAATCCCGTTGGCGCCGTTGTTGCCGGTTCCGCTCAGGCCGGCCGCGCCCGTGAGGTAGAGCTCTTCGATCCCGTCGGCGAGGGTCCAGTCCACCGAGGCCACGGCGATGTCGTAGCCGCCTTCCTCGGCGGCCAGGTCGCCGGTGTCGTCGATGACGTACCAGTCATTGCCCAGCCAGCCCGCCAGGGAGTCGGCGCCTGCGCCGCCCATGAGCGAGTCGTTGCCGGCCCCGCCTGCGAGGGTGTCGGCGCCGTCGTCGCCCTCGACGGTATCGTGCCCGTCGCCGCCCAGCAGCCAGTCGGCCCCCAGGCCGCCGTCCAGTACGTCGCCGCCCAGACCGCCGCTGAGGGTGTCGTCACCCCCGCCGCCGGCCAGGGTGTCGTTCGCGCCGGCCCCGTCGAGGCTGTTGTTCCCGCCGTTGCCGAAGATCAGGTTGGAGGCCGCGTTGCCGGTCCCGGAGATGTCGCCTCCGCCCGTGAGGCTAAGGGTCTCCAGTTCCGCGGCCAGGGTGTAGCTGGCCGAGCTCATCACCGTGTCCGAGCCGCCGCCGACCGCCTCGATCACCACGTCGCCAGTCTCGTCCACCAGGAAGATGTCGTCGCCGGCCCCGCCGTCGAGGGTGTCGGCGCCGGTCCCGCCGTCGATGGTGTCGTGGCCGTCGCCGCCCAGGAGGCTGTCCGCGCCCGCCGCGCCGCCGACGCTGTCCGCCCCCGTCCCGCCCGCCAGGGTCTCGCCGCCGGCCCAGCCGGTGATGGTGTCATCGCCGCCGGCCCCGTCGACCAGGCTGACGTTGACGAGCGTCACCCCGGTCAGGTCGAAGACCGCGCCGGCGTCCTCGCCCAGGATCGTCACCGCGCCCGCGCCGACGATGGACTCGATGCCGGAGAGCGAGGCGATCCCGATCACCGTGCCGGCGGAGGCCCCGTAGAGGGTGTCCGAGCCGGCCCCGCCCACCAGGTCGTCAAAGCCGTCGCCGACGCCGGTGACGCTGAACCGGTCGTCGCCGTCGCCGCCGTCGAGGGAATCGTCGCCGGCCCCGCCGATCAGGGTGTCCGCACCGTCCCCGCCCAGGAGGCTGTCGGCGCCGCCCGCCCCGTCCAGCAGGTTGGCGCCCGTGTTGCCGGTGATCTGGTTGGCCTCGGCGTTCCCGCTCCCGTTGATGGCCGAGGTCCCGGTGAGCGTCAGGTTCTCCAGATTGCTGGCCAGCAGGTAGGTCGCCGAGCTCATGACCCGGTCGACGCCGCCGCCGGCCAGTTCGACGATGGCGTCGGTCGCGCTGTCCACCTCGAAGGTGTCGTTCCCGGACCCGCCGGCCAGAGTGTCGACGCCGGCTCCGCCGATCAGACAGTCGGCGCCGTCGCCGCCCTCCAGGACGTCGGCCCCGAACATGCCCGACAGCGTGTCGGCCCCGGCCCCGCCCGCGATGAGGTCGTTGTAGGCGTTGCTGGCGTGGCCCAGCACAGAGTCGTTCCCGCCGCCGCCGTCGATGCGGTCCACGCCGCTTAGCGCCACGGCGCTGAGGTTGAAGACGGTGTCCGCGTCATCGCCGAGCAGCGTCATCGAGCCGACGCCGACGATCGCCTCGATGCCGGCCAGCGAGCTGACGCCGAGGATCGTGCCGGCGCTGGTGGCCGACAACGTGTCGTTCCCCGCGCCCCCGTCGACCAGGTCGAACCCGGAGGAGGAGCCTGAGACGTTGATCTGGTCGTTGCCGGCGCCGCCGTCGAGGGTGTCGCTGCCCATGTCGCCGGAGAGGATGTCGTGCCCGCCGCCGCCGGCCAGGCTGTCGTCGTCCTGCCCGCCGACCAGGGTGTCGGATCCGCCGTCGCCGATCAGGGTGTCGCGGCCGGTGTTGCCGTGCGCGTAGTTGCCGTCGAGCGCGCTGGACGCGCCGAGCAGAACGTAGTCGTCGCCGGCGCCGCCGTGGACGGTGTCCGCGCCCGCGCCGCCGTCGATGCTGTCGTTGCCGTCGCCGCCCTGCAGGAAGTCGCCGCCCGCGCCGCCGTCGATGGTGTCGTTTCCGGCGCCCCCCTGGAGGACATTGGCCGCCGAATTGCCGGTCAGGTCGTCGGCGAACTCCGAGCCGATGAGGTTCTCGACGTTGCTGATGCGGGTCGTGCCGGCGCCGCCCGTGGCCTGGTTGGCGGTGGTCGCCAGGCTAACGGTGACCGCAGCGGCGACGCCGGCGAAGGTGACGGTGTCGGTCCCGGTCCCGCCGTCGAGGGTGTCGTCGCCGGCGCTGTCCTCGATGAGGTCGTCGCCGTCGCCGCCGTCCACCTCGTCGTTACCCGCCCCGCCGGAGAGGCTGTCGTTATTGGCCCCGCCGCGCAGATCGTCCGCGCCGGTCGAGCCGATCAGGGTGTCGTCGCCTTCGGCGGCGTCGATGTACTGGATATTGGTGAGGGTGACGCCCGAGAAGTCCAGTTGCTGGGCGTCCGACGTGCCGGCGATCCGCACGCCGTTGACGCCGGTGGC
>NZ_DATAGM010000309.1:0-2503 GCF_036263695.1 Phenylobacterium sp. | reverse complement strand
TTCGTCACCCTGGCCGAGAGCTTCACGGCCTACGGCGGGGCGATGGCCCTGGCGGCGCTGGCCGGGGCGGCGTTCGGGCTGGTGCTGGGCCGCCACGTGGACCTCGGCGGAGGCAGGCGCGCGGCGCTGATCGCCTACACCGCCATGGGCGTCGTGGTCCTGGTGCGCGCCGTCGCGGACGACAGCCCAGCGCTGGCGGTGGCGGCCAACGCAATCGGACCGGTGGCCATCGCCCTGCTGGCCCCGGCCGTGGGCGTCGCCAACAGCAACCTGGTTAAGGCCTCGCCCTGCTGCCTGCGCGCCACCATGGCCAACGAAGGCGCGTGGGACGTCGGCTGCTTCCTTGCCTGCCTCACCGCCGCCGGGATCGCGGCCGCCGGTGCGCCGCTGGCGACGTCGATCCTGCTGGCCCTGCCGGCGATCGCGCTGAGCGGAGTGCTGCTGCGGCGGTACTACGCCGGCCTCGCCGCCGCGCGGGCCTAGGGCCGGCGCGGAGTGGCGGGCCTACGCGCTGAACCCCGCCTCGGCGAAGTCGAGCATCCGCCCGAGCAGGACTTCCACGTCGCCCTCCCGGGTGATCCCGTCGGAGAGGTGGTGGAGCCGGTCGAGTTCGGCGAAGCGGTTGTTGTGGATCATCCCCAGGCAGAAGTGCAGCCGCCAATAGACCTCCTCGCGGGGCAGGTCCGGGCGGGCGGCGATCAGCGCGTCGGAGAAGCGGGCGAGGTGGCTGACGTCGTGCTGCAGCGCCTCGCGCATCTCGGCCGTGCCTTCACCGCGGGCGCGGATGATGAACTGCAGCGAGATGCGGCGGGCGTTGTCCGGCGCGCTCCAGCGCAGCGGCGGGGCGAACAGGGCCTCAAGGATCTCGCGGACCGGCGGCTTGCCGCCGTGGCGGGCGTTGGCCTCGTGCAGCATCCGGGCGCGCTCGCGGTTCAGCTCCGCCGTCCGCCGACGGAAGATCTCGAACAGCAGGGCGTCCTTGGAGCCGAAGTGGTAGTTCACCGAGGCCAGGTTGACCCCCGCCTCGGCGGTGATGTCGCGCACTGAGACGTTCTGGAAGCCGTGCAGCGCAAACAACCGCTCGGCGGCGGCGAGCACCGCCGCCTTGGTGGCGGCCTCGTTTTCCTCTGGGGGCGGCTCCTGGGGGAGGGGATCGCTCATCCGTGCGCCAGCTGGTTCAGCGGGCGAGCTCGCGCATCGCCTTGTCCAGGCCCTCCAGGGTCAGCGGGTACATCCGGTCGTTGACCAGCTGCTTCATCAGCCCCACCGAGGGCGTGTAGTCCCAGTGCCGTTCGGCGGTGGGATTGAGCCAGACAACGTGCTCGTAGATCTGGGCCACGCGATCCATCCAGACCGCGCCGGCCTCCTCGTTCCAGTGCTCCACCGAGCCGCCCGGATAGGTGATCTCGTAGGGGCTCATGGTGGCGTCGCCGACGAAGATTACCTTGTAGTCGTGCGGGAACTTGTGGAGCACGTCCCACGTCGGGATCTTTTCGGCGTGGCGGCGGCGGTTGTCCTTCCACACGGCCTCGTAGAGGCAGTTGTGGAAGTAGTAGAACTCCATGTTCTTGAACTCGGAGCGGGCCGCCGAGAACAGCTCCTCGCAGAGCTTGATGTGGCTGTCCATCGAGCCGCCGATATCGAAGAAGATCAGCACGCTGATCTTGTTCCGGCGTTCCGGGCGCAGGTGGATGTCGAGATAGCCCTTCTCGGCCGTGCCCTTGATGGTGCCGTCCATGTCGAGCTCTTCGGCATGGCCGTCGCGGACCCATTTGCGCAGCCGGCGCAGGGCGACCTTGATGTTGCGGGTGCCGAGCTCGACGGAGTCGTCGAGGTTCTTGTACTCGCGCTTGTCCCACACCTTGATGGCCTTGCCGTGCCGGCCCTTGTCCTGGCCGATGCGGATGCCCTCGGGGTGGTAGCCGTTGGCGCCGAAGGGGCTGGTGCCGCCGGTGCCGATGGCCTTGTTGCCGCCCTCGTGACGCTCCTTCTGCTCCTTGATGCGCTGAGCCAGCGCCTCCATGAGCTTGTCGAAGCCGCCCATGGCCTCGATCTGCGCCTTCTCCTCCTCGGTGAGGAACTTCTCGCTCATCTTCTTGAGCCACTCGGCCGGAATGTCGGCGGTGAGGTCGCCGTCGACCCTGTCCAGGCCCTTGAACACCTGGCCGAACACCTGGTCGAAGCGGTCGAGGTTCTTCTCGTCCTTCACCAGCGCGGCGCGCGAGAGGTAGTAGAAGTCGTCCACCGAGCGGTCGATCACCGCCTTGTCGAGTCCCTCCATCAGCATGAGGTACTCTTTCAGCGTCACCGGCACCTTGGCTTGGCGCAGCTCGGTGAAGAATCGCATGAACATGGGCGAAGCGTCCTTCGAGACGAACGGGCGTTTGACTGTTGAGGATGGGGCGGCGCGAACGCAAAGTCCAGCGGAGCGCTCAACCTTCGACCGCTCATCCCGGCGAAAGCCGGGACCCAGACGGCCTCGACAACGCCACAGGCGCAGGTC
>NZ_DATAGM010000308.1:0-3606 GCF_036263695.1 Phenylobacterium sp. | reverse complement strand
GCGTGCTCGGCCGTGGTGATCGAGTTCCCGAACGGGGTGTTCATCACCACGATGCCGGCGGCGGTGGCGGCGGGGATGTCGACGTTGTCGACCCCGATGCCGGCGCGGCCGATCACCTTCAGCTTCTTGGCGGCGGCGGCGATGACGTCCTTGTCGGCTTTGGTGGCCGAGCGGACGGCCAGGCCGTCGTAGTCGCCGATGATCTTGAGCAGCTCGTCCTTGGAAAGGCCGGTCTTCACGTCGGCTTCGACGCCGCGCTGCTTGAAGATGTCGACGGCGGCGGGGGAGAGTTTGTCAGCGATGAGGACGCGGGGCGCCATGTGCGTGATTCCGTTTGGCTTGCGGCCGCCCCTGCGCCGGCAGGCGCAGGGGGGCTGAGTTGGGATGGGAGGGCGGCAGCGCGCGGGCGCTCAGGCGGCCTGAAGTTCGGCGACGACCGTTTCGAACGCCCAGTCGAGCCAGGGCGTGAGCGCCTCCACGTCGGAGACCTCGACGGTCGCGCCGCACCAGATGCGAAGGCCGGCCGGGGCGTCGCGGTAGCCCGCGATGTCGTAAGCCACCCCTTCCTTCTCCAGCAGGCCCGAGAGCTTCTTGATGAAGTCCTGCTGGGCCGCGTCGGAGAGGCCGGAGACGCGCGGGTCGATGATCTTCAGGCACACCGAGGTGTTGGAGATGGTCGCCGGATCCTCCGCCAGGAAGGCGGCCCAGGGCGCGCGCTGCACCCAGGCGGCGAGCGCCGCCAGGTTGGAATCGGCCCGGCGCTTCATCTCCGGCAGTCCGCCGATGGAGGCGGCCCACTTCAGCGCGTCGACCGCATCCTCCACCGCCAGCATCGACGGGGTGTTGATCGTCGCACCCTCGAAGATGTCGAGGCTGACCTTGCCGCCCTTGGTCATGCGGAACAGCTTGGGCAGCGGCCAGGCGGGGGCGTAGCTCTCCAGGCGGGCGACGGCGCGGGGCCCAAGGATCAGCACGCCGTGGGCGGCTTCGCCGCCGAGGGCCTTCTGCCAGGAGAAGGTGACGACATCGAGCTTGGCCCAGTCCAGGTCCTGGGCGAAGGCGGCGCTGGTGGCGTCGCAGATGACGATGCCTTCGCGGTCGGCCGAGATGAAGTCGGCGTTAGGCACGCGCACGCCCGAGGTGGTGCCGTTCCAGGTGAACACCAGGTCGGCGTCGGGTCGGACCTTGGAGAGGTCGGGAAGCTGGCCGTAGGGCGCCTCCAGCACTTCGGCCGGCAGCTTCAGCTGCTTGGTGACGTCGGTCACCCAGTCCTTGCCGAAGCTCTCGAACGCCAGGAGCTGCACAGGGCGGGCGCCGAGCATCGACCACATGGCCATCTCGACCGCGCCGGTGTCCGAGCCCGGCACGATGCCGATCAGGTAGTCGTCCGGAACCTCGAGCACCTCGCGGGTGCGGTCGATGGCCTCCTTCAGACGCGCCTTGCCGAGCTTGGACCGGTGCGACCGGCCGAGCACGGCGGCTCTGAGATTTTCGGGGGTCCATCCGGGGCGCTTGGCGCACGGGCCGGATGAAAATTCGGGTCGAGCCGGCCGCATGGCCGGCTTAGGCGTGGTGGTCACTGCGATGTCTCCCATCCTTGCAGATGGGCAGCGCCCCGTTGGGAGGGCGTGGCCCGGGGCGGAGAGAACGCGAATCCGCCTTAAGGGCAAGTGAATTGTTGCTGCAGGTGCGAAATCGGCGCGTCAGGCCGGGCGGGCGGCGGAGGCGGTCGCCCGGCGCTTGGACCAGGAGACCAGGGTCGCCACGACGATGCAGGCCAGCACCATCCAGCTGATGACGTTGTTGGCTGTGCGATAGCCGGCGTCCATCAGCCGCTCGGAGACCATGTAGTAGGCGTGCAGTGAGAACTGGGCCGCCTGGAGGATCATCGCCGCCCCGAGGAAGAGGCTCGCGTAGCGGACCGCGAGCGCCAGGAAAACCAGCGCGAGTCCGCAATCAATGAGCAGGAGCATCACCTGCAGCTCGGCGCCGGCGGCGATCAGCGCCTGGCAGACGATGTAGAGCGCGGCGACAACAACGTTCGCCACGCCACATATTTTCTCGGCCGGGCCGCCCTTCCAGTAGGCGAAAACGCCTACCAGCAATGTTGCGATCGTCAGAAGGTACATGATTTGCGCCTCTAACTCTCATTAGAGGCGCAAACCTAGTTAAAGTCTTGCAACCTTGGCAGTTAGCCGGCGTGACGCGCGACCGCAGGCTCCTGCTCGTCACGGGCCGCCGTGACAGTGATCTCGCCGCCCATCTTGGTGCGGATGCCGAGGCGCAGCTTGGCCTCGTAGAGGTCGGCGTGCATCGCCACCATGGTGCTGCGGGCCTCGCCCATCGTCTTCATGGCGTCCAGCAGCTTAACGAGGGCTTCGTCGCCCACCGAGCGCGAGAAGTTCAGCTCGTTACGAGCGGCGAGCATTTCGCTCATCAGTTCAGCGGCTTCCGCGAGAGCCGCATCCAACTTGTCTTCGGTCGCGAACAGCTTGTTGGCGACCCGCTGCGCGACAAAAACCTTATCCATGAAACAGCTCCCGTTAACCTGGCGATAACCAAGCTAAAGGAATTGTTAAGCTTAAGGAAGCCTAAATCTGCGTCGGTCTATCGCGAAAGTTGCACTGTGGTTCACCAGACACAGCGACGTTTGGTTAGGAACTCTCGCGTAAGACGCATTCACCATGGGCTTCGACACCCTCACGACCGAGCGGGACGACACTGCGGCCGAAGCCCAGGGGGCGACCTTCCACGCCCGCGTGGCGAGCGTGGCCCTGATCACCACCGTCGTCGTGCTGGTCGCCGCCTGCGTCACCTTCATGCTCCAGCAGTGGGCGGTGGCGCGCGAGCAGCTGCGCCACGGCCACGAGGCCGTCGCCCAGATCACCGCCAGCGCCGCCGCGCCAGCCCTGGCGTCGGGCGACCCCGTCTGGGCCGCAGAGGCCATCGGCGGGCTGAAGCATTCCGACCAGATCCTCTCGGCCAAGCTGGTCGACTCGCGGGGGCAGGCCGTGGCCACCTACGTCGGCCCGAACGCCGAGGCCGGCGCCGCCTCCGGCTCGGTGGTGGCCGCGCCCGTGCTGCAGCACGGGCGCGCCATCGGCGAGCTCTCGCTGACCGTGAAGAGCCCCTCGCTCGCGGCCATGCTGCCCCAATTCATCGCCCTCACCGCCGCGCTGTTCTTCGGCGGCCTGGGGGTGGCGCTCTTCCTCGCCCGAGGGCTGGCCGGGCGGGTGATCGCCCCGGTGATGAAGCTGTCCGACGCCATGCGGCAGGTGGCCGAAGGCGGCGCGTTCGAGCCCGCAAACGTTAAGGCGAAGGATGAATTGTTCCAGAGCCTTACCGACAGCTTTAACCATCTGCTCCACAAGCTCGACCTGCGCGAGCAGGACCTGAGGCGGACGCTGGACGAGCTGGTGCTGGCCAAGGAAGCGGCCGACGCCGCCAACGTCCTCAAGAGCCACTTCCTGGCCAACATGAGCCACGAGATCCGCACGCCGCTGAACGGCGTGCTGGCCATGGCCGAAGTGATGGCCATGGACAAACTGCCGAAGGGCCAACGCGAGCGCCTGGACGTGATCCGCCAGTCCGGCGGCCTGCTGCTGG
>NZ_DATAGM010000307.1:0-2755 GCF_036263695.1 Phenylobacterium sp. | reverse complement strand
CGTACTCGGCGCGGGCGATCAGGGCGTTTCGAAAGCGGTCGGTCGGTGGCTGCGGAATGCGCGCCTCCAGCCCGAGCCTGGCTTCTTCCTCATAGTCCTTCAGCCGCGCGGCGACCCAGGCGTCGTAGCTTTCGGTTCGGGGCGGGCAGGGGCGGCTGGAGACCAGCTGACCGTCAGCGGGCTGAGCCTGCGCGGTCTGCGCGAGACCTAGGATCACAAGTCCAAGAAGAAGCCCGCGCATGCCGCTCACCGTCTGCCGATCAGATGGAGATACCGCAGTTCGCCGGAAGAGTTCGGCGCGGCGCCCCCTACTCCCGCTTCAGGAACCGCTCCGTCATCAGGGTGCCCCACCACTGGGCGCGGAAGTCGGCCTTGATGCCGGCGGGGTCGTACATCGGGCTCTCGACCCATTCGAGGAAGCTCATGCCGGCCGGCTCGCCTTCGCGCAGGTAGCGCTCGAAAGTGTAGTCGAGGACGCCGGTCTTGCCGTGGCGGACGTGCAGGTAGCGCAGGTGCAGCTGGTCCACCGCCTCGCGGATCGTCTTGCCCTTGCGGAAGTGCATGTAGAAGACGCTCATGATCCCCGCGCGGTCCGCGCCGGACTTGCAGTGCATCAGGGCCGGGTACTCGATGGTCTCGAACAGGCGCTTGGCGCCCAGCACCCGGTCGCGGATCGGCACCTCGCGCGAGGTTATGGTGAAGTCGACCATCGTCAGGCCGTGCTTCTCGCAGGCGTGCTTCTCCAGCGCGTGGAAGCTGGCGTCGAAGCCGCCGCGCAGGTTAATGACCGTCTTGATGCCGCGCTTCTTCCAGGCCGCCAGCTGGTGCGGCCAGGGCTGGTTGGTGCGCACCAGCTCCTCGCTGATCCAGTGGGCGTTGGAGAAGCCCAGGCGCAGGTAGGCGTGGTCGTTCCACAGGTAGTCGAGGTAGGTCCGCACCCGCCCGCCCGGCGTGGACATGTCGAATCGGTTGTCGGGGCGGTCAGGTTTGAGCACGACGCTTACCTAGGAGGTCGGGGCGCGCTGCGCAAAGCGGCGAAGCGCGCACAAGCGCCCCTTCGACCACGCCCCGCGCGGTCCTCCTCCCCCGCCGCGAAGACTACGGGGGAGGGGATCTATCCGAAGCGGCGAGACGGAGGAGGCGCTCTAGCGGATCAAAGCGTCTTGGCGAGCTCCGCGAGTTGGTCGGCGCACAGGCCCCAGCCTTCGTGGAAGCCCATTTCCTCGTGCTGCTTCTTGGACTCGACGGTCCAGTGGCGGGCGCGGGCGATGTAGCGGGTCCGGCCGTTCCCGAGGTCCTGGAACTCGATGATGCCGGTGAAGAAAGGCTGCTCGGTGGGGATCCAGCCGTCGGTGTAGGCGTCAGTGAAAACGATCTTCTTCCCCGGGATCACCTCAAGGTAGACGCCGGCGTTCGGCATCTCGGTCCCGTCCGGGCCGCGCATGACGATCAGCGACTTGCCGCCGGTGCGCGGGTCCGTCTCGGCGTGCGGCACCTCCCACGGCTTGGGTGCGAACCACTGCTTCATGAGCTCGGGCTCGGTCCAGCAGCGGTAGAGGACGTGCGCCGGCGCGTCGATCTCACGGACCAGGACCAGTTCGCGCTCGTTGATCGGGGTGGTGTCGTCGAGGGGCATGGGGCTCTCCATCAGCTTGCGTTCAGCCTAAGGACGCACGAGATCGACACAACCCGACATTCCCCGGCGCGTAATCCGGTCGCCTTGACTTCGGCGCCGCAAAATCCGACCCCAGGACCATGACCGAGAGCGCGCGAAACGCCGACGCCGGGGCCGATCTGCCGGCCCGCGCGCTGATCGCGCGGCTCTGGGGCCGCTATCTCGCCCCGCGCTGGCCGGCGCTGGCGCTCTCGCTCGTTGCAGCCGTTGCGGTGGCCTACACGAGCGCGGCGCTGGTCGCGATACTGGAGCCGGCGGTCAACGATCTGATGGTGTTCAAGAACGCCGCCGCCCTCACCGCCATCCCGCTGACCATCGCCGCCCTGGCGCTGGGCCGCGCCGTGGCCCAGGTGGTTCAGGCGTCCGTGATCAACCGCATCGGCAACGCCGTGGTCGGCGACGTGCAGGTGCAGTTGTTCGGCAAGCTGGTGCGGGCGGACCTGGCCCGGCTGCGGGAGAAGCACTCGGGGGCCTACGTCTCCTCGGTACTCTACGACGCGGGCCTGATCCGTGAGGCGGCGACGGCCGGGATCGTCAACTACATCCAGCACGCGCTGATCGTGGCCGGCGCAATCACCGTGATGATCGGCAACGACCGGGCCCTGACGCTGGGGGTGCTGGTCGCCGCCCCGCTGGCCACTGGGGTGATGCGCCGCTTCTCCAGGCGCACGACCAAGGCCGCCAAGGGCGCCATGGCCGAGACCTCCGCCCTCTCCACGGCGATCATGGAGAGCCTGGACGGCGTGCGGGTGGTGAAGATCGAGAACCGCGAGGCGCACGAGGAAGCCCGGGTCGCCGAGGTGGTCCGCCGCCGCCAGCAGCACCTGGTGAAGGGCGCCAACGCCCGGGCCGCGGCGGCCCCCTCCACCGAGCTGATAATGACGCTGATCACCGCCGGTGTGCTGGCCTACGCCGGCTGGCGGGCCCAGACCGGGGCGATGAACGTCGGCGCGTTCGTGGCCTTCATGGCGGCCCTGGCCATGGCCTCGCAGTCGCTGCGCCAGCTCGCCAACCTGCAGACGGTGATGGCGGAAGGCATGTCGGCCGCGCGGCGCCTGTTCGCCGCCCTGGACGTGGAGC
>NZ_DATAGM010000306.1:0-11133 GCF_036263695.1 Phenylobacterium sp. | reverse complement strand
CGGTGCGCACGTGGAGCGCGTCGTCGATCCGTGCGGCCCTTCGGAACTCGACCTCCATTCGGACGACGGCGAACCCCGCCGGCTCGTCCGCAGCCGCCAGCTCGGCGTGACGGACGCCGATGGCCCGCAGGCAGTCGCTCCGCCCCCGCTCAAAGAAGCGCACGTAGGCGCCGTGGTAGACGATGCCCGTGAAATCGGTGTCCTCGTAGTAGACGCGCACCGGCAGCACATGCTCGCGATCGACGAACCAGCCGGCGGTGGGGGCGGGGGAGTCCATATTGGGGTCTTACCGCGGGAAAGGCCGCCTCCACCACGCTTCGCGTGGTCCTCTCCCCCAGAGGGGGAGGAGAATCGCCGCGCCGCCGCAGCTCCTCTCCGCCGGAGGCGGTGGAGGGGGCTTCCCGCGCCTCAGTCCTCGAACAGCCCCGGCTGGGCCTTAGCGGGCGGCACGACGACCGGCGGCGGCGCCGTCAGTCCCAGGTGGGCGTAGGCCTTCGCGCAGGCGGTGCGGCCGCGTGGGGTGCGCTGGATGAACCCCTGCTGCATCAGGAAGGGCTCGATGACGTCCTCGACGGCGTCGCGGGCCTCGGCGATGGCGTAGGCCAGGGTCTCCACGCCGGCCGGCCCGCCGGCGTAGTTCTCGATCAGCGCGCGCAGGTACTTGCGGTCGAGGGCGTCGAGGCCGGCCTCGTCCACGTCCAGGCGTGCCAGCGCCTTGGCGGCCGCCTTCTGGTCGATCACCTTGGCGCCGTCGGCCTCGGCGAAGTCGCGGACCCGGCGCAGCAGCCGGCCGGCGACGCGGGGCGTGCCGCGGGCGCGGGCCGCGATCTCGGCGGCTCCGTCCTGCGCCAGGCCGACGCCCATCTTGCCGGCCGCGTGGGCCAGCACCCGCTCCAGCTCGGCCGGCGTGTAGAACTCCAGCCGCAGGGGGATGCCGAAGCGGTCGCGCAGCGGCGTGGCCAGCAGGCCCGCCCGGGTCGTCGCCGCCACCAGGGTGAAGGGCGCCAGGTCGATGCGGATCGAACGGGCCGATGGGCCGTCGCCGATGATCAGGTCGAGGACGTGATCCTCCATCGCCGGATAGAGGATCTCCTCGACCGGCGCGGCCAAGCGGTGGATCTCGTCGATGAACAGCACGTCGCGCGGCTCGAGGTTGGTCAGGATGGCCGCCAGGTCGCCGGCCTTGGCCAGCACCGGCCCGGAGGTGGCGCGGAAGTTCACGCCCAGCTCGCGGGCGACGATCTGCGCCAGGGTGGTCTTGCCGAGGCCGGGCGGCCCGAAGAGCAGCACGTGGTCGAGGGCCTCGCCGCGTGACTTGGCCGCCTCGATGAAGACCGACAAGTTGCCCTTGGCCGCTTCCTGGCCGACGAACTCGGACAGCGTCTGGGGCCGCATGGCCCGGTCGGAGGGCTCCATCGGCTCGGGCTCGCCGGAAACGATGCGGGTCATCGGCCGAGCTCCTGCAGGGCGGCCTTGATCAGCGCCGGAGCCTCGGCCTCCTCACCCAGCCGCCCCAACGCCTGCTCGACGACCCGGCGGCCCTGCGCCTCGGCGACGCCCAGTCCCATCAGGGCGGCGACCGCCTCGCCGGCGGCGGACGGCTTGGCTGCGGCCCGCGCAGCAGCGGCCACCTCGGCGTGGAAGGCGGCGACGGGGCTGTCGGAGATCGGCTTGCCCTTCAGCTCGGCGACGATGCGGGCCGCCAGCTTGGGGCCGACGCCCGAGGCGCGGGCGACCGCCGCCTTGTCGTCCCGGGCCGCGGCGGCGGCGAGCTCGGCCGGCGGCAGCACGTCGAGCACGGCGAGCGCCGCCTTGGGGCCGACGCCCTGGATGTCCTGCAGCATGACGAAGGCGCGCCGCTCCTCCCGCGAGAGGAAGCCGTAGAGCCGAAGGCCGGTCTGCTCGCCGAACTGGCTCTCCACGTGAATCACCACCTCGGAGCCGAGCTCGGGCAGGCGCGAGAGGGTGCGGGTGCCGCAGCGCACGAGGTAGCCCACGCCCATGACGTCGATCAGGGCCTCTTCCTCGCCAACCTCGGCGACCTGGCCGCGCAGCCGCCCGATCATCCGGCCCTCGCCCGCGAAAGGCCCGTCAGCTTGCGCGAGTTGGCGTGGGTGATGGCGACGGCGAGCGCGTCGGCCGCATCTGCGGTGGCGTCGCCGGCCGAAGGGAGGATGCGGCGGACCATGAAGGCCACCTGGGTCTTGTCGGCGGCCCCGGTGCCGACCAGAGCCTTCTTCACCACGGTGGCGGCGTATTCGGCCACCGGCAGGCCGGCCTGAGCCGGAGCGATGATGGCCGCGGCCCGGGCGTGGCCCAGCTTCAGGGTCGAGGCGGGGTTCATGTTGACGAAGGTCTCCTCGACAGCCGCCTCGTCGGGCGCATGCTCGGCAATGACCGCGCAGATCGCCTGGAACAGGTGCAGCAGCCGTTCCGAAAACGGAGCACTCTCGGACGGGACGATCACCCCGTGGGCCACATGGGACAGCCGCGCGCCGTCCAGGCTCACCACGCCCCAGCCGGTGCGGCGCAGGCCCGGGTCCAGGCCCAGGATGCGGACGGGCGCAGGCCCTGCCCGTGCGGCGGCGAGAATCATCGCGTTCGGCATTCGTTCCAAGTGTACTTGGCCGATGTAGGGGGCGGTAGGGTTAAGGATGAATTGAAGCTGCGACCGATGTTCCGGGCGGGCGCTTGCGGGACCTCGCCGCAATCTGACCGCGTTTTACCGCAAAGGACCGCGCGGGCGGGCCAAGCGACGGAGATCTGCTATCGTGAAGACGGCGTGGTGGGCGGCGGTGGCCCTGATGATGGCCGGCTGCGGCCAGGGCGGCGGCGGAGACTCGGCCAATCCCCATGCGGGGCTGGATGTCGCCATCAAGGACTGGCGCGGCGACATCATGAAGACCGAAGCGGCCTGCCGGCAGGCGAAAGGCCCCGAGGGCGAGGCCTGTCAGCAGTTCGAGGTGACGTGCAAGGTGGAGAGCCCCATCGACGAGACCGAGCGGGCGGCCGGCGTCACCGAGAAGGTGCTGGCGGCGATGACCTGGACAGCGCGCGACCCGGCGATGAACGAGCAGAAGCCGGCTTCGGCCACGGCCACCTTCTCGCGCACCTCGGACGGCTGGACCCGCAAGGCCGCCGATCCGGTGAACCTTCGGACCTGCGCGCCGGCCTGACGCTCAGTCGTTGCGGGGCGCCAGGGAGAACTCCAGGACGCGTGGATCGGACTTCAGGCGCTCGGCCAGGACGTCGGTCGCCGCCCCCTTGCCCGCGTGCAGGGTGGCGCCGAACTCCACCACCTTGCCCTCGTCGGCGAGGCTTTGGCTGACGCCGCCCAGGCCGAAGCCCAGCGCCTTCAGGGCCGCGCGGAACTCGTCCTCCGAGGCCGCCTCAGGGCGCCGGTAGCGGACCGTCGCGTCGATCACCCGCAGGCTCGGGAGGCGCTCGTCGCACAGCCGCAAGACCGCCAGAACGATCAGCGTCGCGATCGTCCCGGTGACCGCCAGCCCGTAGGCCGCGACGCCGAAGAGCGTGCCGAGCGCCGAGGTGATCCACAGGGACGCGGCGGTGGTCAGGCCGTGCACGCTGAGGCCATGGCGAAAGATCACCCCGCCGCACAGGAAGCCGATGCCGGTGAGGATGCCGTGCGCCATCCGTACCGGATCGATGCGGATCACCTCGGAGCTGGTGTCGCGCATCCACTCCACCTGGTTGACCGCGCCGAGCATCAGTAGGGCCGAGGCGAGGCACACCAAGATATGGGTGCGAAACCCCGCCGGCCGGCCGCGGTACTCCCGCTCGAACCCGATCAGGGCCCCGGCGATGATCGCGCCTGCGATCGGGCCCACGTAATCCCAGAGCCAGTGCTCGATCATCCCGCCTCCGTTTTGGTCCGGATACGGAACGCCTAAGGTGGCGGTTGGGTGCGCGGTGGCCCGTGCTATGGGGGGGCATGGCCGACGCTTTCGAGAGCCTCTACGAGCAGGGCTTCCAAGCCTTCCACACCGGAAACCATGAGGCGGCGACCGCGGCGTTGGTCCAGGCGCTGCAGCTCCGGCCGGACCACCAGCGGGCGATCTCCGGGCTCGGGATGGTGCTGCTGGGACGGGGGCTCTACCCCCAGGGGTGGGCGCTCTACGAGGCCCGCAAGTCCGTGGACCCGACCCCCCTGGATGGCGGCGACATCCCCGAGTGGAACGGCGACCCGCTGGACCGGCGCCGGCTGCTGGTCTGGCCTGAGCAGGGGCTCGGCGACGAGATCCAGATGGCCCGCTACATCCCGCTGCTGAAGGGGGCCGGGCGCGTGACCCTGGCCTGCTCGCCGCCGCTCGCGCGGCTGTTCGGCGATCTCGGCGTCGACATCTTCCCGACCGAAGGGGCGGCCCCGCCGCCCGCCGACGTCTATGTCCGCAATTTCTCGCTGCCCCGGCTGCTGGGCACGACGCTGGAGACCATCCCGCCCGCGCCTTACCTGCGCGCGCCCGCCGACCCGAAGCGCGACGGCGTCGGCTTCGTCTGGCGGGGCGATCCCACTCATCCCAACGACGCCCGCCGCTCGCTGCCTTCGCCCGACGTGCTGGCGCCGCTCGGCGAGGTGGCCGAACTGGTGGACCTGCAGACGCCGCGCGGAGACTTCCTGGACACCGCCGCGCGGATCCAGGGGCTGGACCTGGTGGTCACCGTCGACACCTCAATGGCGCACCTGGCGGGCGCGCTGGGAATGCCCTGCTGGGTGATGTTGCCGGCCCACGGGACCGACTGGCGCTGGCTGCGCGGGCGCGCCGACAGCCCCTGGTACCCGTCGCTCCGGCTCTACCGGCAGACCACCCCCGGCGATTGGGCCGAGGTCGTCGCGCGGATGAAGGCGGACCTGGCGGCCGCCCGCAGCTAGCTCGCCAGCCGCTCCAGCTCGTCGGCGGCGATGTCGTAGTTGCCCCAGACGTTCTGGACGTCATCGTCGTCCTCTAGGGCGTCGAGCAGCTTCATCAGGGTGGCGGCCGCGTCGCCGGAGACCGGCGTCAGGGTCTTGGGCCGCCAGGCGATGGCCGTGGACTTCGGCTCGCCGAGCGCGGCCTCCAGCGCCTGGGCCACTTCCGAGAGCTGTTCGAAGGCGGTGTAGATGGTGTGGGACTCCTCGTCGGACTCCACGTCGTCGGCGCCGGCCTCGATGGCGGCCTCCATCACCTTCTCCTCCGAGCCGGCGGAGGCCGGGTAGACGATCTGGCCCACCCGGTCGAACATGAAGGAGACGGCGCCTGTCTCGCCCATGTTGCCGCCGTTCTTGGAGAAGATGGCGCGCACGTTCGCGGCGGCGCGGTTGCGGTTGTCGGTCAGCACCTCGACGATGACGCCGACGCCGCCGGGTCCGAAGCCTTCATAGCGGATCTCGTCGTAGGTCTCGGCGTCGCCTCCGGTCGCCTTCTTGATCGCCCGTTCGATCACGTCCTTCGGCATGGACTCGGCCTTGGCGTTGGCCACCGCCAGCCGCAGGCGCGGGTTCATGTTGGGGTCGGGCAGGCCGGATTTGGCCGCGACGGTGATCTCGCGGCTCAGCTTGGAGAAGAGCTTCGATCGGATCGCGTCCTGGCGACCCTTCTTGTGCATGATGTTCTTGAACTGTGAGTGTCCGGCCATCGGGCTCTCTTGCTCTCAGCGATGATGCGTCAGCGCCGCTTCTACAGCCCGGAACGGGTCAAGGCCAGCGGCGCCCCCGCGCGGAACCGTCGCTGTCCATGCTAGTTTGCCCTCGGGAAGCGGGAGCGCGACATGAGCGAATACGTCCTCGACGACGACGACTTCAACGAAGAGCCGGAGAACGAGGTGGTGCAATGGATGGCGCCCAAGCCGCTGAGCGTGGGGGCCGCCGGCATCGCCAGCGTCGCCAGCGCCGCATTTGTGCTGGGCGCCCTCACGGCGGTGGGGGTGCTCGCCGCCCTCCACTGGATCGAGCCCCGCGGCCGCGACGCCGGCTGGCGGCCAAGGCTGCACTAGCCGCTACCGCGGATCCTGCACGCAGAACGGATTGCCCTCGGGATCGAGCATGACCGTGTAGCCGTCGTGGTGCTCGCGCACGGTGGCGCCGAGTGCGGCCAGCCGCTCCACCTCGACGCCCCTCGGTCCGCCGACGAGGTCCAGGTGGACCGGATTGCGGGCCAGGTCCGGCTTGTCCACGCGCTGGAAGCAGAGGGTGGGGCCGGGCCCGTCGATCATCACCGTGGGGTCGGTCTCCGGCGTCAAGCCCAGCGCGCCGAGGCGCGCGATCTCCGCATCGTCGTAGGGGCGCACCGAATAGCCCTCCAGCGCGCCAGCCCAGAAGCGGGCCAGGCTGGCCGGCCAGGTGCAGTCGAAGACGATCTCCTTGATCCGCATCCGGTCATGTTGCGGGCGGTGAGGTCGCGGCTCAACACCTCCCGCCGCTCCTACCTCCAGCCGCTTCGCGGGCGAGGTAGGAGGGAATGGCGGTTAGTCTGCCGGTTGGGCGGCCTGCGCCTCGGCAGCACAGTCGATCCGTTCGATGCGGCCGCCGGCCAGCCGGAACACCGAGTCCTGCGGGACGTCCAGCTCCAGCATCGCCTGCCTTGAAAGGCCGCCGTAGAGGCCGCGCAGCACCCGGCCGGCCATGCCGTGGGAGACGGCGACGATCCGGCGGCCGGCGCCGTCGACGTCCGTAAGCCAGTCGCCGATCCGCGCGGCGATCGCCTCGAAGCTCTCACCGCCTGGCGCGTGGAGCTGCCGCTCCCAAACGCCGGCGCCCGGCGGCAGCTTATCGACAACCTCGTCGATCAGCAGCCCGTCCCAGGAGCCCAGGCTGATCTCCCGCAGCCGGTCGTCGAAGCCGAGCGGCAAGCCGAGCCGTGCGTTGATGATCTCCGCCGTCCGCCGGGCCCGGCCCTGGGGGCTGGAGACCATCGTCCAGGGTTCGCCCTCGAGCAGTCCGGACAGCAGCGCGCCGATCTGCTCGGCCTGGCGGACGCCGTGCTCGGTGAGCGGCGAATCCAGAGCGCCCTG
This sequence comes from Phenylobacterium sp., assembly GCF_036263695.1. Lineage (GTDB taxonomy): Bacteria > Pseudomonadota > Alphaproteobacteria > Caulobacterales > Caulobacteraceae > Phenylobacterium. The sequence continues at coordinate 4,125 of NZ_DATAGM010000306.1, read as the reverse complement.
GTAGCGGCGGGCGAGGTTGAATTCGGTCTGGCCGTGGCGGACGAGGTAGATCACCGCTTCCCGCGCCGGGCGACCGGGTGAGAGGAGGAGAGCCCGCCGTCCACAACGATGGCCTGGCCGTTGACGTAGGAGCTGTCGTCGGAGGCCAGGAACAGCGCGGCGTGGGCGATCTCGGACGGCTCGCCGCCGCGGGCCAGCGGGTTGAGCTGGCCGATCCGGTCGGCCGTGCCCTTGGCCCGGGCGTATTCGTAGACGCCGCGGGTCATCCCGGTCTCGATCAGGCCCGGGCAGATGGCGTTGACCCTAACGCCCGTGCCGTAGAACTCGTTCGCGGTGGTCTGGACGAGGTTGATCACCCCGGCCTTCGAGGCGGAGTAGGGCACGCCCCCCGCGCCGGACCGGATGCCCGCCACGGACGCCGTGCAGATGATCGAGCCCTTGCCGGCCGGGATCATCACCTTGGAGGCGTGCTTGATGGCCAGGAAGGGGCCGATCAGGTTGACCTTCAGCACCGTCATCCAGTGCTCGGCGGTCAGTTCGGTGAAGCCCGCCTGGCCGGCGCTGCCGATGCCGGCGTTGGCGTAGCAGGCGTCGAGCCCGCCGAAGTCGGAGACAGCCCGGGCGATGAAGCTCTCGACGAAGGTCTCGTCGGAGACGTCGCCCGTCATCGCCACCGCGCGGCCGCCCGCATCGGTGATCTGCTTCACGGTGTCGGCGACCGCCTCGGCCCTGTCGACGCAGACGACAGCGGCGCCTTCCTGGGCGAACAGGATGGCGCTGGCCCGGCCGATGCCGCTGGCGGCGCCGGTGACGACGGTCGAGCGGCCTTGCAACCTGTCCATGGTTCTTCCCCTATTCTCTTCTCGTTCAGATGCGGTCGGTCAGGCCGTCGCCTTGGCGCGCGCGGCGGCGGCGAAAATGGCGTCGGCGACGGTCTCGTAGAGGGCCGGCGGCAGGTCGTGGCCCATGCCGGCGATCACCCGCAGCTCCGCGCCGGGGATGGCGGCGGCGGTGCGCTGGCCGCCGGCCAGCGGCACCAGCGGATCGGCTTCACCGTGGAGCACGACCGTCGGGCAGGCGATAGTGCGGCACCACTCGGTGCGGTCGCCGGTCGCGCGGATCGCCGCCAGCTGCCGGGCCACCCCGGCGGGGTTGTAGGCCCGCTGGTATTCCGAGGTGATCCGCTGGCGGATCTGCTCGTCGGTCCAGGGGTAGGCCGGGCTGCCGATGGTGCGCGCGTTGCGCATGCCGTGCGCGACGAACGCCTCGAAGTCTTTCGTGGGATCCGGCGCGGGCGTGTTGAGGACGGCGCCGGCTTCCGGCGTGGAGCGCATGCCCTCCGGGTCGCCCATGGCGGACATGATGGAGGTCAGCGAGAGCACCCGGTCCGGATGTTTCGCCGCCACCGTCTGGGCGATCATCCCGCCCATGGAGACCCCCGCCAGGTGCGCCTTCTCGATCTTCAGCGCATCCAGGAGGCCCACGGCGTCAGCGGCCATATCCTCCAGCCGATAGGTGTCGCCTGGCTTGAACCAGGTGGAGAGGCCGACATCGCGGTTGTCGAAGCGGATCGCGAAGTAGCCGTTCGCGGTCAGCTTCTCGCAGAAGGCCTCCGGCCAGCGGGTCATCTGCGAGCCCAGGCCGTTGATCAGCAGGATCGGCGGGTTCGCCGGATCGCCGAACGTCTCGTAGTAGATCTCGATTCCGTTGGCGGCGGCCTTCGGCATTGGGGCTCTCTCCTGTGGCCGCGCATATGACCTTCGCCGGTCCGTCGCTGGCAAGCCCGAAGCCGAGGTTAGACCTGTAGCGGGGCCCGGCTGACACCCTCCGTTCCGAACACCTGCCAGTAGCGGGCGACCTCGTCGGGCGGGCCGGAGGCTTTCTCATAGTTGTCGGAGAGCTTCACCGCCGGCCGGCCGTCGGCGTGGGTCACCTTGCAGACAAGCGACAAGGGATCGAACAGGGCCTCGCCGCGCGGGTCGCAGCCGCGGAAGTCGTTGGTGGCGTTGGTGCCCCAGCCGTAGGCCAGGCCGATCCTGCCGGCGAACTTGTGGTGGATGTCGAGGATGTCCACGCCATGAGGCCGGAAGCCTTCGATCCCGACGTCCAATCCGTCTGAAAACAGCACGAACCGCTCGCGCGGTTCGACGCCGCGGGCTCGAAGCCAGCCGAGCAGCTCCTCGCCGGCCTCGAAGGGCGGCTTGGAATCCGGCCGGTAGCCCTTCCAGTCGCGCGCCAGCCAGTCGGGCGCATGGCGCAGGAACTGGGTGGTGCCGAAGGTGTCGGGCAGGGCGACCAGCAGGTTGCCGGAGTAGGTGTCCTGCCATTCGGCGCACAAGCGGTACTGGGCCTGCGCCAGTTCCGCGTCGTCGCCGGCCAGGGCCGCCAGCACCATCGGCAGCTCGTGCGCATTGGTGCCTTTGGCCTCGAAGCCGTGCTTGAAGGCCAGGTGAGCGTTGCTGGTGCCGACGAAGGCGTCGCCGAGCACCTCCGCCATGGCCAGCACGCCCCACTCCTGCCAGAGGAACCCGTGCCGCCGGCGCGTTCCGAACTCGGAGATGGAAAGGCCTGGGAACCCCTTCAGCCGTCGCAGCTTCGCCAGGAGCTTGGCTTTGGCGCTCGCGTAGAGAAAGTCGAGCTCGATCTCGCTGCGCCTTCGATGCGCCGCCCGGCTCTTGAGCTCGCTGACAATCGCCAGCGCGTAAATCTCCCACCAGGTCGTCTCGGCCCAGGAGCCCTCGAAGCTCAGCCGGTACTGACCGTCGTCTGGGGTGAGCTCATAGTCGGGCAGCTGCAGGGTGCGAAGGAAGTCGATGAACTTCGGCCGGAAGATCCGTTGCTGGCCGTAGAAGCTCGCCCCGGCGATCCAGATCAGCTCGTTTTCGCGAAACCGCAGGGACCGCACGTGATCGAGGTGCGCGCGCAGTTCAGCCTCGTCGATGAGGTCGGCCAGCCGTACGGACCTGGTGCGGTTGGTCAGCGCGAAGCGAACCCGCACGTCGCGGTACCGCTCGAATATGAACTGCGCCATCAGCAGCTTGTAGAAGTCGGTGTCGAGCAGGCTCCGGACGATCGGGTCGATCCGGTAGCTGTGGTCATAGGCGCGCTTGGCCAAGTCCAACGTGTGGCTCCAGGCCGTGGGACGGCCGCGCGGGGCGGCCGTCCCCTCAACGCTCGAGCTAGGGGATCAGCAGCACCCGGCCGACGGCCTGGCGGCTTTCGATGTAGCGGTGCGCCTCGGCCGCTTCGGAGAGCGGGAAGGTGCGGTCGATGACCACTTCGAGCTCGCCGCGGGCGACCTGTTCGATCAGCCGCTGGATGTTGTTGTAGACCCGGTCGGTGCCGATCTCCGCCCCCAGGAAGACGCCGGACAGGCTCTGATTGCCGCCCATCATCATGCCGACGTCCACCTTCATCGGCTCGCGGCCGGCCTGGCCGACCATCGAGACCCGGCCGCGGTAGGCCAGGCTGTTGATCGAGCCCTGCAGGGTGGAGCCGCCGACGCTGTCGACGACGACGTTGGCGCCCTTGTTGTCGGTCAGGCGGCGGACCTCGGCGGCGACGTCCTTGTCCTTGTAGTTGATGCCGTGGTCGAGCCCGAGGGGCTTCAGCCGCTCCAGCCGCTCGTCCGACGAGGCAGTGGCCAGCACCAGCGAGGCGCCGCCCTGCTTGGCGAGCTGGATGGCCGCGACGCCGACGCCGCTCGCGCCGGCCTGCACCAGCACCACGTCGCCCTTCTGCATCCGGCCGAACTCGAACAGGCAGTCGTGGGCGGTGCCGAACGGCACGGGAATCGCGGCGGCCTTCTGGATGTCCATGCCGTCAGGGATCACCCAGGCGCTGCGGGCGGGGACGGCGCGCAGCTCGGCGTGGCTGCCGTGGTTGCCGCTGGTCACCACCTTCTGGCCGACCTTAAGGTTCGTCACCTCCTCGCCGACCTCGACGATCTCGCCGGCCGCCTGGTAGCCGACGATGTGGGGGTTCGTGACCATCCGGCCGCGGAAGCGGTTCAGGGTGTCGCCGCCCTCGATGGAGACCGCCTCGACGCGGACGATGACGCCCTTGCGGTGGCAAGTGGGATCGGGGACCTCCTCGTACTTGAGAACCTCGGGCCCGCCGGTTTCG
>NZ_DATAGM010000305.1:0-1947 GCF_036263695.1 Phenylobacterium sp. | reverse complement strand
GTTGGCCCGGTGGGCCAGCACGCGCAGTTGCGGAATCTCGGCCTTCAGCTGCGTCAGCACCCGGCGGGTGGCGTCGCGGCTGGCGTCGTCCACGAAGATCATCTCGTAGGCGGCGCCCGAAAAAGCGGCGGCGATCTCGCGCGCCAGGGCGGCGGCGGCGCCTTCTTCGTCGAAGACTGGGACCACCACGGAGATTTCGGGGGACGTTAGGGGCGTGTTCGCCATCGTCCCTCCATAGCGGAAAAGTCGGCCCGCGGAAGGATCGTGCTATCAAGCCGCACATGAGTCTGGAGGGACACCTGGAGCGGCTGAGCCGCGGATGGCGCGGCATGGCCGTGGCGGCGTTCGTCGCCTTCCTGGCCGGACTTCCGGGCGTGTTCGCCGTCCCGCCGCTGGACCGCGACGAATCGCGCTTCGCCCAGGCCACCGCCCAGATGCTGGAGACCGACGACTACGTGGTCATCCGCTTCCAGGAGGAGCCGAGGTTCAAGAAGCCGGTGGGCATCCACTGGATGCAGGCGGCCAGCGTGTCGCTGCTCTCTGACGAGGCGGCGCGGGAGATCTGGGCCTATCGTATCCCCTCGCTGCTCGGGGCGATGCTGGCGGCGGCGGCCTGCGCCTGGGGAGCGGCGGCCTTCTTCGGCCGCCCCGGCGGGATGATCGCCGGCTCGATCCTGGGCGCCTCGATCCTGCTCTCGACCGAAGCCTTCATCGCCAAGACGGACTCCGCCCTCTGCGGCTTCACCACCCTGGCGATGGCCGCCCTGTCCCGCATCTACGCCTCCACCAACGGCGGCGCCCCGGTCGGCTGGCCCACCAAGCTGATGTTCTGGATCGGCGTCTCCATGGCGGCGCTGATCAAGGGGCCGGTGGGACTGATGATCGTCGGGCTGGCCATGCTCGCCCTGTGGATCATGGACCGGAAGGCGCCCTGGGCCCGCAAGCTGTCCTGGGACTGGGGCCTGATCCTGTTCGTCGCCGTGGTCGGCCCGTGGTCGGCGGCGGTGACGGTGGCCACGGACGGAGGGTTCTGGCTGACCGCCATCGGCGGCGACCTGGCGCCCAAGCTGGTCGGCGGGCACGAGCGCCACTGGGGGCCGCCCGGTTACCACACCCTGCTGACACCGTTCCTGTTCTTCCCGGGCTCGCTGCTGCTGCCCGCCGCGCTGATCGCCGGCTGGAAGTACCGGGACGAGCCGGGCGTCCGCTTCGCCCTGGCCTGGGTGATCCCCACCTGGCTGGCCTTCGAGATCGCCCCCACCAAGCTGGTCCACTATACCCTGCCCGGCTTCGGCGGCCTGGCGTGGCTCGCGACGGCGGCGCTGCTGGCGCCCATGGGCAAGATCGGGCGCTGGGGCGGAGTGATCGTCAGCGTGTTGGCGGGGGCGCTGTTCGCGGGGCTGATCTTCTACCTGGCGAGCGAGTACGGCGATCCGTCGGATGTCGGCGCAGCCGCCGCGGCCGCCGGGCTGTTCATCGCCGCCGGCGGGGCCGGAGCCTACATGCTGGCCCGCAAGGCCGTGCGCGGCGCCCTGCTCACCGCCGGGGCCCTGGCGATCGTCGCGCACGGGACGCTGGCGGCCGCCTTCCTGCCGAGGCTCGAGCCTCTGTTGCTGTCGCGGGAGGTCGAGGAGACGCTGGCGGCGCAGCGTCTGCTGCCACGCCAGGGGATAGCGCCAGCCCCGGTCGCCGTGGCCGGCTACGCCGAGCCCAGCCTGGTCTTCGCCCTCGGCACCCCGACCGACCTGGGCGACGCCGGCGACGCCGCCGCCGCCATCGCCGCCGGCCGCCCCGCGGTGGTCGAGAGCCGCGAGGAGGCCGCCTTCCAGCAGGGCCTTTCCATCCTCCGCGCGCGAGCCACGTTGGTTGGGCGCGTCCAGGGCCAGAACTACTCCAACGGCGACGAGATGGACCTGCGCATCTACGCGCCCCGCTCGCCGGTTAGAG
>NZ_DATAGM010000304.1:0-10696 GCF_036263695.1 Phenylobacterium sp. | reverse complement strand
GCTCGATCCGCCGCGCGTCCGCCCCGCCGACGCTCCCGCCGACCGCTTCTCCGCCGCCCGCGCCATGGCCGACGTTCGGGTCATCGGACGTGAGCCCCACCCGATGGGCTCGCGCGCCAACCGCGCCGTGCGCGACCACCTCGTGCGCCGGCTCACCGAACTCGAGCTCTCGCCGCAGGTGCAGGCCGCCGACGCCTGGGAACGCTTGCCAGGGCGCGAGCTCGCTCTCGCCGGCGGGCGGGTCGAGAACGTCGTCGGCGTGCTCCCGGGCCTGGATCGCAATGCGCCGGCGGTGCTGATGATGGCCCACTACGACAGCGTTCCGGGCTCGCCGGGCGCGGCGGACGACGCCGCCGGCGTCGCCTCGATGCTGGAGATCGCCAGGGCGCTGAAGGCCGGCGATCCGCCGGGCCGCGACGTGATCTTCGTGTTCACCGACGGGGAGGAAGTGGGCCTGCTGGGCGCCCGCGCCTTCTTCACCGAGCACCCGCTGGCCCGCCGCGTCGGCTTCGTGATCAACCTGGAGGCCCGCGGCGGCTCGGGCCGCGCGCTGATGTTCCAGACAGGGCCCGAGAACGGCGAGACCGTGCGGCTGTTCGCCCGCTCGGCCGCGCGGCCCATCGCCACCTCGCTCAGCCAGTTCATCTACGAGCGGATGCCCAACGACACGGACTTCACCGTGCCGATGGAGGCGGGGATTCCCGGGCTGAACTTCGCCTTCGTCGGCCGGCAGTTCGAGTACCACTCCCCCACCGCCACGCCCGAGCGGCTGGACCAGGGCTCGCTGCAGGACCTGGGCGCCCAGGGACTGGCCGCGGTACGCCAGGCCGTCGGCGCAGAGGCCCTGCCCGCCCGCAGCGGGAGCGCCGTCTACAGCCAACTGGCGGCCTGGGTGGTCGCCTACCCGCCGGCCGTCGGCTGGCTGATCCTGGCGGTCAGCGCCGTGCTGCTGTTGCTCGCCGCGGTCCGCGCCCGCCGGTTGGATGCGGCGGCGAGTTGGATCGATGTCGCCCAGGGCGCCGGCGCCCTGCTCTACATCCTGCTGCTGGCTGCGGCGCTGCTGCGGGTCGCGCGGCGGGCCACGGGCGTGCCGTCCGGCTACCTCGAGCAGTTCGCGCTGCTGGCCCGCGCGCCGCTGTTCGAGACCGCCCTGATCGTCACCGGCCTGGCGGCGGCGCTCTACGCGGCGGCGGCGCTCGCGCGGGGAAAGGGCAGGATCGAGGCAGCGGTGATCCCGGCCACCGCGGGCCTGGCCTGTTCGCTGTTCGGCGGCTTCGACGCGCTCGGCGCCGGCGTTGGCGCGGCGGCGGCGGTCTTGGGCCTCGTCACCTTCGGCCGGCCGGCCTCCCTGCCCGGCGCCTGGGCGGGCGTGCTGGCGCTGGGCTTCATCGCCGCCTGCGCGGCTCAGGCCGCCGCGCCCACTGCGGCCGTGCTGCTGGTCTGGCCGATAGCGCTGGCCTCGGCCAGCGCGGCGCTGGTGGCGCTGGCGGCGGTCAAGAGCTTCGTCGACAGCCTGATCGCCACCGTGATCGCCGCGTTGGGCTTGGCCTGGCTCGGGCCCTATCTGCACCTGTCGTTCCAGGCCATGGACCTGCCGGAGATGCTGGCGCTGTTCGCCGCCTTGGCGGCGCTGTTCGTCTGGCCGCTGGCCCATCCGCGCATCGGCGGCGGCGGGCGGCTGACGGCTCTGGCGCTGCTGATCGCCGGGCTGGCCCTGATCGGCGTCATTCGCTTCGCCGAGCCCTGGAGCGCCCGCCACCCGCAACCGGTCACCGTCGCCTATGTGCTCGACGCCGCCCAGCGCCAGGCCTGGCGGGTCGCCTCGACGGGCGAGGACAGCGAATACGCCCGCCAGGTGCTGACCGCCGACGGCGGGACGATCGAGCGGCGCCCCTTGCCGCCGCTGTACCGCGATCCGGTGACGCTGGCGCCCGCCAGTTGGGTCGAGGGCCCCGCCCCGGCGGCCAGCCTGGCGACGGGCGTCGACGGCGCCCAGTTGGTGTCGCTGCTGCCGCCGGGCGGCGCCCGCAGCCTGACGGTGGAGCTGCGCGCGACCGTGGCGCTCAACGAACTGACCATCGAGGGCAAGCCGACCGGCCTTGCGGCGGCGGCCGGCGAGTGGACGCGGCTGCGGTGGGTGGGCGATCCCGACGGGCTGTCGCTGTCGTTCCGCCCCGAGGGCTCCGGGCGGCTGGAGCTGCGCTACTGGTCGGCCGCCGACGCCTGGCCGGGGGGCGCAGCCGCCCTGCCGTCCGCGCCGCGCAACGTCATGCCCTTCGGGGCGTCAGGAGCGACCTTCGTCGTGGGCGCCCTGCAGGCGCAGTGGTAACTTATCGCCAGTAACATGTACCAGAGGGGCAGAATCCCTCTGGCGTTACATCTGTGACCATGCATCCTTCAGGTAGCGGGGGGCTCCGCTGCAACCACGCCATCGAAGGGTAAATTCATGGGTGAAAGAGTTCTGGGCAGCTCCGCGCCGCTCGATGTTGGAGCCGACCCGTTTGCGCCGGGCGAGGCGCTTCCGTTCCTGCTCGAAGACTACGCCGGCATCGCCACCTGGGCCGGCAAGCCGATCTACAACCACGAGCAGGTGATCGGGCAGCTGGACTCCGGCCGCATCATCGCCGGCAAGACGATCACCTTCACCTTCCTGGAGACGCCCAAGCCGGTCGGCATCTACAACAACCCGACCTATGGCCTGACGGAGCCGGGCGGCTACAGCCCCTTCAGCGCGGCCCAGCGCGAGGTCGCCCGCGAGGCGATGCAGCTGTGGGACGACCTGATCCCACAGTCGATACGCGAGAAGAACGGCGTCGGCGCCGACATCGTTTTCGCCAACACCACCACCGGCCCGGCCCAGGCCCACGCCTACTATCCGGGCAAGGGCGTGAAGGTGCAGTCCGACATCTGGACCGCCTCCCCGGAAGCCAACTGGACCAACCTGTGGCTGGACTTCAACGGCTACGGCCGCACCACGCTGGTGCACGAGGCTGGGCACGCGCTCGGCCTCACCCACCCCGGCGACTACGACTTCGGCGACGACACTGACGGCGACGGCGAGCCCGACCCGATCACGTATGAGGCGGACGCCTTCTACGCCCAGGACACGATGCAGTTCACCATCATGTCCTACTTCAGCCCGCAGAAGACGGGCGCGCAGCCGGTGCACACCGAGCTCGGCCTCGTCGGCTACGCCCAGACGCCGCTGCTGCACGACATCCTGGCGATCCAGTCCAAGTACGGCGCCGATCCCACGACCCGGGCCGGCGCGACGACCTACGGCTTCAATTCGAACGCCGGGAACGAGGTCTATAACTTCGACCTCAACCGCTCGCCCTATCTGTCGATCTACGACGCGGGCGGGGTCGACACCCTGGACCTCTCGGGCGCGGACGCGGGCGTCTTCCTCGACCTTCGGCCGGGCGCCTTCAGCTCGGCCGGCGTGCGGCCGACGCTGGCCGAGGCCAACGCGGTTACCGCGGCGTTCAACGCGATCACCGACGAGGATCAGGGCGACTTCGAGCTGTGGACCCAGACCGACTGGGACGCCTTCCTGACGACGATCGGCAACATCGGCCACAACCGGGTGCTGGCGGACACCGGCGTCGCCGGAGTCTTCGCCCTGTCTCACCGCAACATCAGCATCGCCTACAACACGGTGATCGAGAACGCGACCGGCGGGTCGGCCCGCGACTACCTGGTCGGCAATCACGTCGGCAACGTGCTCAGGGGCATGGGTGGCGATGACGTGCTGAACGGCCTGGGCGGGAACGACACCCTGTACGGCGGGACGGGAGCGGACGAGTTCCGTTTCACCGAGACCGGCGGGAACGACCTGATCGCCGATTACGCGGCCGGCGAAGTGGTCAACGTCTCCGAGATCGACGCCAACCCGCTGGCGGCGGGCGATCAGGCCTTCTCGGCTGCACAGATCACCCGGACCTTCAACGCCGGCGCCAATCAGACGTCCTACGCCTTCGACGTGAACGGCGATGCCTCGGCGGACATGGTGATCCGGCTCGCCGGCAACGTGACGCTCACCACCGGCGTCGGCGGCACGCTGGTCCTCTAGGATATCCCCTCGACCTCAAGCCCCCGGCGATCCGCTCGCCGGGGGCTCTTTCTTGTCCGGCTAGAGGACGCTGCCGCCCGTGCCGCCGACGCCGCCCGTCCCGCTGGCGCCGCCGCTGTGCTGGTTGTTCTCGTCGGTCTTGCGGGTGTCGGCGCCGCGGCCGAGGGTGTTGTTCTCCTCGATCTTCGGCTTGGGCTGAACGCCCTGCTTGGTCTGATCCTGCTCGGAGGGGGTGGGGTTGGTCATCGCTCGTCTCCACGTCGCGCGCCATACGGCCGCTTCAGGGATCGAACGGTCGGACCCGCCCGCTGTTCCGGTTCAGGGTAGGCTGAGGCGGTAGACCTTGGTCGCCGTGCCGCTGAACAGCGCCGCCTTCTCGTCGCCCGAGAAGCCCTGGGCCAGCCGCTTGAAGGTGTTCCACAGCACGTCGTAGGTGCAGCTGCCCAGATCGACCGGGAAGTTGCTCTCGAACATGCAGCGGTCCGGCCCGAAGGCCTCGATCACCGCCTCCACGTAAGGCCGCCACTCGGCCGCCAGCTGTTCCGAGCTCGCCGGCGGGCTGGCCATGAACGACCGGAAGCCGGCGAACGGCATGGCGAGGCCGCCGACCTTGACCACCACGTTCGGGCAGCGGGCGAGGTCGGCGATGCCGTCGCGCCAGACGCCGAACCGCTCGTCGCGCTTTCCGGCATAGGCGCCGATGCCGAGCGGCGTGCCCACATGGTCGATGATGATCGGGGTGTCGGGGAAGGCGCGGGCCAGGTCCGCCAGCTCCGGGATCTGCGGCTCCAGAAGCCAGGCGTCGAAGGACAGGCCCAGCGGCGCGAGCCGCGCGAAGCCGCGCCGGAACGCGTCCGACGCATAGAGCCCGGCGGCGCCCCGGTGCAGCGGGCCCAGCACGGCCGGGTCGGCGTCCCAGGAGGCGCTGTGGCGGACGCCGCGGAACCGGTCGGGCGCGACCTGCAGATGCCGCTCGAGAGCTTCGGCGACAAGCGCCTCGTCCTGGGTCAGATCCACGTGGCCGACGATGCCGGCGCAGGCGCGCACGTCGCCATAGATGCCGCTGGCCGTCATGGCGGCGACGCCGTTGACGAACTCGGTCTCGCCGATCGGGCGCAGGTGGGCCGGCCCGTCGGCCCGGTACATGGCGCCGCATTGGACGAAGACGGTGGCGCGCACGTTGTGGCCGCGGCGCAGGTCGGCCAGCAACTCGTCCAGCAGATAGCGGGGCGACAGCCGGGTCAGCGCCTCGAACGGATGGCGTAGCGGCGCAAGCGCGGGGCCTCGCGGGCCTGGCCGGTCCCACAGGTGGTGGTGCGGATCGACGATCGGCAGCTCGGGCTCGAGGATCGGCTCGGACATCTGGCCCTCCTATGTCCCCGAAGGGTGACAGGTCGCGCCGGCCCGGCGCAACCAGTCAACGCCAGGCGCCGGTGACTGGTCGGGCGCAGCCCTACCTGTCATTCCTCGTAGCGCCCCATCCAAGACGCCGCGACAGCTGTGTCTTGGCGCTGTCACAATGGGTGGGCTAAACCCGCGCCATGAGCGACGTGGTGATCTATCACAACCCCGCCTGCGGAACCTCGCGCAACACCCTGACCCTCCTGCGGGAGAAGGGCGTCGAGCCGCAGGTGATCGAGTATCTGAAGGCCGGTTGGACGAAGGAACAGCTCGAAGGCTTGTTTGGACGGATGGGCGTCAGCGCCCGCGAGGCTCTCCGGGTCAACGGCACCAAGGCCGACGAGATCGGCCTCACCGACCCCGGAACGTCCGACGAGGCGATCATCGCCGCCATGGTGATGGACCCGATCCTGGTGAATCGGCCCATCGTCACGACGCCGAAGGGCGCGGCGCTCTGCCGGCCCGCAGAACTCGTTTTGGGTCTACTTTGAGTATAGCCGTGCTGCGCGACCGAATACCGCAACGGTCGCAGGGCGATCGGGACGAAAAGCCTGGGGCGCAAATCGTTACCCGCCGTTAACCTACTTACGAGCAGCATGATTCGGCCTGCCTCGGCCGGCTGTTAACCAACAGCCTTCACTCGGTACTTACCGCGTCATCGTCATTACGGGGGCACGATGCAAGAATTCGATCCGCGACGGCAGACCTTCCGCTTCGCCCCCGCCGCCGCCGGCGTCGGCGCGCTGGCGATCGCTCTGCTGGCTTGGAAGCTGACCTCGCCGCAGGTGGCCGGCCCCGAAGCGCCGCCGGCGCTGGATCCGGCCGCTATCGCCGCCCTGCAGCACCAGGCGTTCGCGGCCGCCGAGGCCCAGCCCGGCTTCACCCGTCCCGAGAACGTGGCCGTCAAGATCCTACCCGGCGAGACTTTCGAGGCCGCCGTGCGCCGCGCCGGCGTGGCGCCGGACGAGGCCCGCCAGGCCGTCACCGCCCTTGGCGGGGCCATGGACGTGGTCAACATCAAGGCCGGCCTGAAGTTCGACGCCGCCGTCGCCAAGCCGGCCGGCGAGCAGGGCCATGCCAAGCTGATCGGCCTGTCGCTGCGCACCGGCCCGGCCAGCGCCATCACCCTGTCCCGCAGCTTCGACGGCGCGCTGCGCCTGCGCGAGCTGGAGGAGGAGGTGAAGCAGGAGCTGACCGTCGCCGACGGCGAGGTCCACGGCTCCCTCTACCAGAGCGCCGCCAAGCTGGGCGCGACGCCGACCATCACCGGCCAGATGGTCAAGCTATTCTCGCACAAGGTGGACTTCCGCGAGATCCAGCCGGGCGACCCCTTCGTGCTGGTGTTCGGCCGCAAGGTCACCGAGAGCGGCCGCACGGTCGAGACCGGCGAGCTGGAATACGCCGAGTTCAAGGGTGCCCGCTTCTACCGCTTCGAGCGCCCGGGCGGCGGGGTCGAGTACTTCGACGAGAGCGGCAAGAACATCAAAGGCTTCCTGCTCCGCACGCCGGTGGACGGGGCGCGGATGACGTCGCGCTTCGGCATGCGCCGCCACCCGATCCTCGGCTACAACCGCATGCACCAGGGCATCGACTTCGGGGCCGGCTCCGGCACGCCGGTGTTCGCCGCTGGCGACGGCGTGGTGGTCGAAGCCCGCCGCTGGGGCGGCTACGGCAACTGGGTGCGCGTGCGCCACGCCAACGGCTGGGAGACCGGCTACGCCCACCTGTTCCGCTACGGCAAGGGCATCAAGGCGGGCCAGCGGGTCCGCCAGGGCCAGGTGATCGCCTATGTGGGCTCCACCGGCGCCTCCACCGGGCCGCACCTGCACTACGAAGTCTGGCTGAACGGCCGCCGCGTGAACCCGGTCGGGGCCAAGGTCCCGCAAGGCACCGTCCTCGGCGGCTCCGAACTCGCCGCCTTCAAGGCCAAGAAGGCCGAAATCGAGCGCCTGGTCGCGGCCAAGGCCGAGACCCGCCACCTCGCCCAGGCCGCTCCCCGCCTCACCACCGCCAGCCTGCACCGCTAGGGCTCCGGCCCACGCCGCCGTTGACCTTCCGCCCTCTCTGACGCCTGCTTGGCGCAACAAGCGGGTTCGGGAGGCGACGATGGGCGTGATCATGCACAGGCGCGGGCTGCTGCTCGGCGCGGCCGGGATGGCCAGCGGCCTTCTCTGGACGCCCGCCGCGGCGCAGGCGCGCACGCCGGTGGTGCGGACCAGCTTCGGCCCGGTGCGGGGGCTGGTGCAGGACGGCATCAACGTCTTCAAGGGCGTGCGCTACGCCGCCCCGCCCGTTGGGCCGCTGCGGTTCAAGCCGCCGGAGCCGCCCAAGCCCTGGACCGAGCCGGTGGACGCCATCGCCTATGGCGCGCCGGCCGTGCAGATGTATTCCCGCCCCTCCGGCGAGGCGCAGTCGGCGCTGGGCAGGTCGCTGGCCGAGGTCTTCCCCACCGCACGGGAGACCCGCGAGGGGCGCGAGGACTGCCTGTTCCTCAATGTATGGAGCCGCGGCCTGGGCGACGGGAAGAAGCGGCCGGTGATGGTCTGGTTCCACGGCGGCGGCTACGCCTACGGGTCCGGCGGTTGGCCGATGTACGAGGGGCTGGGCCTGGCCCGCAAAGGCGACGTGGTGGTCGTGACCGTAAATCACCGGCTGAACGCCTTCGGCTACGCCTACCTGGCGGAGGCCATGGGCGAGGCCTACGGCAAGTCGGGCAACGCGGGCCTGCTGGACCTGGTGGCCGTGCTCGGCTGGGTGCGCGACAACGCCGAAGCGTTCGGCGGCGATCCCAAGAACGTCACCATCTTCGGCGAGAGCGGCGGCGGCGCGAAGGTCTCGACGCTGATGGCGACGCCCGCCGCCAAGGGGCTGTTCCACAAGGCGATCGTGCAGAGCGGGCCGGGCCTGCGCGGCGTGCCGAAGGAGGCGGCGGCGCGCTCCGCCGACATGCTGCTGGCGGAGATCGGCATCGCCAAGGGGGACGTGGCCGCCCTGCAGTCCGCTCCGGCCGAGGCGATCATCAAGGCCGCCTACGCCGCCCAGGCCAAGGCGGCAGCCCAGCCCGGGGCGCGCTTCGGCATGGCTCCGGTGGTCGACGGCCTGGTGCTGCCGCGCGATCCGTTCACGCCCGACGCGCCGCAGCAGTCGGCGGACATCCCGCTGATGATCGGCACGAACAAGGACGAGATGACCCTGTTCATGGCTTCCGAGCCCTGGTTCGGAAAGTTGACCGAGGCCGAGCTGGTGGACCGGGCCCGCCAGCAGGCCGGGGCGAAGGCCGACGCCGTGCTGGCGGCGCTGCGCAAGAGCCATCCGGACGACTCGCCGACCTACCTGCTGGCCGCCTTCGCCACGGCTATGGGGATGCTGGGCGGCTCCATCACGCTGGCCGAGCGCAAGGCGGCGCAGAAGGCGGCGCCCGTTTGGATGTACCGGCTTGACTGGGAGACCCCGGTGGGCGGCGGCGTCTTCAAGTCGCCCCACACCCTGGAGATCCCGCTGGTGTTCGACCGCGTAGAGACCAACCGCGCCTTCGTGGGGCCCGGCCCCGAGCCGCAGGCGATGGCCGACCAGATGAGCGCCGCCTGGCTGGCGTTCGCGCGCACCGGCAACCCAAGCACGCCCGCCCTGCCCGCCTGGCCGCCGTACGACGCCGAGCGGCGGGCCACGATGATGTTCGATCTGAAGTGCCAGGTGGAGAACGATCCGGACGCCGAGCTGCGGCGGGCGCTGGCGGCGTAAAGACCGCAGGGGCGCCGGCGGCGCTTCCCCGGGCTGCGGCCGCGCAATACAGTCGAAAGACAGACCTGACGGAGGGACCAGCACCGTGGGCGGTGACGCGGGCGCCAAGTCTGCCAAGGCCAGGCCACGCTACGAGGCGCGGCGCGAAGCGATCCTGACCGCCGCGGCCGAGGCGCTGGCGCAGGAGGGGCTGGCGGGCTTCACCCTGGCGTCCGTCGCCAAGCGCATGGACCTGCACCCGGTCAGCCTGACCTACTACTTCAAGCGCAAGGAGGAGCTGGTCAGCGCCTGCCTGCTGCACGGGGCCGACCGCTTCGACGCCATGCTGGACGAGGCGCAGGGGGCCGGCGCCCCGCCGGAGCGCCTGGCGGCCTTCGTGCGCGCCTACTTCGAGGTCCAGCGGCGGATCGCGCTGGGCGAGGAGCCGCCCCTGGCGCCGCTGGACGAGGTGCGCACCCTGTGGCGGGCCAGCGGCGATCCGGTCGACCTGCGCTATCAGGAGGTGCGCCAGCGGATCGCCGATCTGCTGGTCGGCGAGGACCGGCCGGCCCCTGCGGCCTGGCGGCAGAGGCTGCTGTCGCGGCTGATCCTGCAGCAGCTGGCCTCGTCCGACAGCTGGCTCGCCGACTATGCGCTGGCCGACTATCCGCGGGTGGCCGAGCGGGTCGCCGAGGTGATGATCTTCGGCCTGGCGGCGCCCGGCCAGCGCTGGCCGCAGGACCTGGTGCTGACCGCCCCGGAGTCGACCGACAGCGAGATGGTCCGCGAGCGCTTCCTCATCGAGGCCACCGACCTGATCAACCGGGAGGGCTGGACCGGCGCCTCTGTGGACCGCATCTCGGCCCGGCTGAAGGTCACCAAGGGCTCGTTCTACCACCACCACGCCGACAAGGACGAGCTGATCGGGGCCTGCTTCGACCGCAGCTTCGCCATCCTGGAGAGCGCCCTGGCCCGGGCGCGGACCGCCGAGACCGGCTGGCGGCGCCTGTTCCTGGCTACGGCCCCGCTGGCGGTCAGCCAGGCGCACGACGGGCGCGGCCGGATCCTGCGCCGGTACGCCCTGCGGCTGGCACGGCCCGAACTGCGCGGCGCCGTCGAGCAGCGGATGCGCCAGACCGCCAGCGCCCTGGCCGGGCTGATTTGCGACGGCGTTTCCGACGGCACGCTGCGCCCGGTGGACCCGACCATCGCCGCCCATATGCTGCTGGCGATGATCAACTCCGCCCTGATGCTGGATCGGGTTCCGGAGCTGACGCCGGAGATCACCCTCTACGGCTACGTGCGACCGGCCATTCGCGGGGTGTTCAGCGTCCGCTGACAGGTTCCCGTTCGGGGAACCTTGCTACGCCACGGCTCGTTCGCTGACTAGCAAATGAGGTGAAGCCATGAAGCAGGCACTGATCAGTTGTGCGGCGGCCGCCGGCGCCCTGGCGCTCGCCGGCTGCGGAACCACCATGACGGAGCGGGCCGCCACCGGCGGCC
>NZ_DATAGM010000303.1:0-16255 GCF_036263695.1 Phenylobacterium sp. | reverse complement strand
ACCGCCGGGCACGACACGACTTCCTCGTCCACAGCGGGAGCGCTTTGGGCGCTCGCCGAGCGGCCCGAGCAGCTGGCGAAGGTGAAGGCCGACCCGTCGCTGATCCCGGGACTGGTCGACGAATCCATCCGTTGGACGACGCCGGTAAAGACCTTTATGCGCACCGCCGCAGAGAATACCGAGTTCGCCGGCCGGCAGATGCGCAAGGACGACTGGCTGATGCTCTGCTACGCCTCGGGCAACCGAGACGAGGCGGTGTTCGACGATCCGCAGGAGTTCCGCGTCGATCGCAGTCCCAACCGGCACCTGGCGTTCGGCTATGGCGCGCATCTGTGCCTCGGCCAGCACTTGGCGAAGATGGAGATGCGGATTCTGTGGGAGGAGTTGCTTCCCCGGATCGACCGCCTGGAACTCGACGGTCAGCCCCGCATGAGCGAAGCGGTGTTCGTGAACGGGCCCAAAGCCCTGCCGGTGCGGTTCGAGGCGGCGTGAGCCACCCGCTGGAGCCGCGGCTCGCCGCCTACCTGGCCGGGAAGATGCCGGACACGTCGGACGTCGCCGTCGATCAGCTCAGCCGCATCGCCGGCGGCGCATCCCGGGAGACCTACCGCTTCCGGCTGACCTGGCGCGAAGACGGCGAGACGCGGGAGCGGCGGCTGATCCTGCGGCGCGACCCGCCCGCCAGCCTGATCGAGACAGAGCGGCGGATCGAGTTCGAGGCCTACCGCGCCTTCCGGAACTCGGCGGTGCCGGTGCCGGAGATGCTCTACCTCGAGGAGGAGAGCGACGCCCTCGACCACCCGTTCTTCATCGCCGAGGAGATCAGCGGATTCCAGGCCGGGCCGGGAACGTTGTGGACCGAGCCCTACCTCGCCTGCCACGCCGAGCTTGGCCGGCGGAAGTGGACGATTCTCGGTGAGATCGCCAAGGCCGACCCGCAGGCGCTGGGCCTGACCACGGTGCTGCCGCCGGCGACGCCGGAGGACAGCTGGCGGCGCGAGCTGGACCACTGGGAAGGGGTGCTCGACGACGACGAGACCGAGCCCCTGCCGATCGTCCGCGCCGCCATCCGCTGGCTGCGCGCCCACCCGCCCCCGCCGCCGCCTCGGCTGAGCGTGGTGCATGGCGACTATCGGACGGGCAACTTCCTGTACGACACAGAAGGCGGGGTGCACGGCGTCCTCGACTGGGAGATGTGCCATCTGGGCGATCCCCTCGAGGACCTGGGCTGGAGCTTCAATCCGGTGTGGAGTTTCGGGCGAGGTCTGGTCGGCGGCCTGCTGCCGCGAGATGAAGCCGTCGCCGCCTGGGAGAGCGCCAGCGGCCTGAAGGCCGACCCCGACGCCCTGCACTGGTGGGAACTGATGGGCTGCGTCAAAGGCCAGGCGATCTGGATCTCGTCGGGCAAGGCCTGGATCGACGGCGGCAACCGCGAGCCGATCATGGTCTACCCGCCCTGGGCGCTGCAGAACGCCCAGGACCGGGCGATGCTGAAGGTGATGGGGCGGCTATGACACCCAAGGTTCCCGAAGTCCTCGGCGAGATCGCCGGACTGATCGGTCGCAGCCTCGCGCCTGGGGGCGATCCGGCGGAGAAGGGGGCGAACCTCGGCCTTTCAGCCATGCTGCTCAGCCTCGCGGCCCAGCGGTGGGACGGCATGGCCCACGCCCTGGTGGAGGAGAACCGGGCGATCCGGCCGATCCTGGCCCGAGGCGAAGAGGTGATGGGGAAGGGACGCTGGCGCGCCATTTCTCAGGCGGACGAGGACTTCCGCATCTCGGCGCTGGAGAAGGCGAACGCCGAGCTCCGCGCCGCCCTGCTGGCGCTGCACGAGGCGGTGGAGACGGCAGACGGCGAGGCGGCGAGGGAGCTGGAGGCCCTCATCTGGGCCGAGCTGCGCGCCTCGACCGAGCGGCGGATGGTGGCCGGCTCGCCCGTCTAGAAGCGGCGACGCAATGAAGAAGGGCCCGCGCCGGAACGCGGGCCCTCTGAGGCGTCGTCCGTTTACGGACTAGTGGCGGAAGGTGACCGTCAGCATCCAGGTCTGCGGCGCGCCGTAGTAGGCGGTGCGGATGCCGCCGACCGAGGAGAACTCCTGGGCGTCGGTCTTGTAGACTTCGTCCGTCAGGTTCTTGCCGTAGAGGCCGGCGGAGAGCGTCTTGTCGGCGTTCTCCCAGACCAGCTGGGCGTCGACGAGCCAGTAGTCCTCCTGCCACATGCCAGCGTAGCGCTGACGGGTGACGAGGTCGGCGTTGTCCACCGCCAGCGCCGCTTCCGAACGGTAGCGGGTCTGGGCGCCCAGGGTGACCGAGCCGGCGTCGCCGAGCTCGAACTCATAGGCGCCGGCGAAGCGGGCGGTCCATTCCGGCGCGAAGGCCGGGGTCTGCCAGCTGCGGTCAAGCGTTGTGAACACGCCGGCCGTGGCCGTGGGCCGCTGCTCGAAGAACTCGCCGTACTCGGCGTTCAGGTAGCCGATCTCGGCGTTCAGCGTCAGCTGCGGGATCGGGTTGGCCGCGATCTCCAGTTCGGCCCCCCAGATTTCCAGCTGGCCAGCGTTCAGCACCGCGAAGTCGATGGTTGGCACCGGCTGGCTCGGGGAGACGATGGCGCGGCCGACACGGGCCTGGAAGTCCTGGTAGTCGTTGTAGAACACGGTGGCGTTGGCGCGCATCCGCCCGTCCAGCAGGGTGCTCTTCAGGCCGGCCTCGTAGGAGACCATGGTCTCCGGCGCGTAGGGCAGTTCCTCGCCGGGGTTGTTGGCCCGGCCGTTGAAGCCGCCGGACTTGAAGCCCTTGGCGATCCGCCCATAGAGGAACAGGTCCTCCGTGGCCTGGTAGTCCACCGACACCATGGGCGAGACGTCGTCCCACTCCTCGGCGCCCTGGAAGGCGAAGGTGGTGTTCAGCGCCCCCAGGGTCGAGGTCACCGTGGTGGTCCGGTAGTAGTCCTTCTCCTCCATCGTGTAGCGCAGGCCGCCGGAGAGGCGCAGGCGCTCGGTCAGGGCGTAGCTGACGTTGCCGTAGGCCGCCCAGCTGGTGGTCTCCAGGTCGTCGCCGACCACGCGCAGGAAGGTGAAGGGAAAGGTGAAGGCGTCCGCGTCGGCGCGCTGGAAGGAGCCGACGTTTTCCTTGAGGTAGTAGAGGCCGCCCACCGCCTGCCAGGGGCCGTTGTCGTAGGCCAGCTGCAGCTCCTGGCTCAGCTGGTCCTGGTCCACCGCCACCAGGGCGCTGGTGACCTCGAGTTCGGTGGCGTCGAAGTCGATGTAGTCGTCTGAGTCGAGGTTGCGGTAGGCGGTGATCGATTTGAAGGTCAGCGCCTCGGAGAGCTCGTGCGTGACGGTGGCCGCCACGCCCCAGTGCTCGAACTTCGTGGAGTTGGGCAGGCCCGGGTCCGTGCGGGCCTGGAAGTTGAACTCCGGCGGGTTGGCCGGGACCACCCGCAGCACCTGGCCGAAGGCGGTGCTCAGGGTGTTGGTCGCTTGGCCCACGGTGAGGGCCGAGTCGTCCTTGGTGTAGTCGGCCGTGACGTCCACGGTGGTGGCGTCGGTCGGCGTCCAGGCCACGGCGGTGCGCAGGCTGAGCGTTTTCTTGTCGTTGTACTCCTGGCCGGTCACCGGGTCCTCGACATAGCCGTCGCGAGTCGAGCCGGAGGCGGCGAAGCCGGCGGCCAGGGTGTCGGTGACCGGGCCGGAAAGGGCCAGCTTGGCTTCGAAGAGGCCGTAGTTCCCGACGCTGGCGGAGGCCTGCGAGCGGACCTCCTGGCCGGGCCGCCGGGTGACCAGCTTGAGGGCCCCGCCGATGGTGTTCTTGCCGTAGAGGGTGCCCTGCGGCCCGCGCAGCACCTCGACCCGTTGCAGATCGAGGAGATCGAACTGGGTGCCGCGAATCCGGCTGATGTAGACGTCGTCGATGTAGACGCCAACGGCCGGGTCGAAGGTCTGCAGCGCGTCCGGCTGGCCGACGCCGCGGATGTAGATGTTGGTGGAGTTGGACGAGGCCCGACCCTGGACCAGGTTCAGGTTGGGAACTGCGCCCTGCAGGTCGGTGATCTGGGTCGCGCCCTGCCGCTGCAGCATCGCCTCGGAGAAGGCCGAGATGGCCACGGGCGTGGTCTGCAGGTTCTCCTCGGTCCGGCGGGCGGTGACCACCAGCTCCTCGACGACGGCCTCTTGGGCGACGGCCTGGCCTGCCCAAACGCTAAGCGCGGCGCCGGACACGAGCGCCAGTTTCATACTCACCTTCAAAGCAAAGCCTCCCAAGTCCCGCACGGACGTGCGGTCAGTGAACGGCGTTTAGCTAAGCTGTTGAGTCGGGTCGAACGTGCCCCTGCGGAATGGGCGAATATGACGCAAGCGTGGGCGTGGGCTAGATTCTCGCCATGAGCCCTCCCGAGCCTGTCGAGCAGCCCGCGAGTCCAAGACCGCCGGCCTGGGCCGGTCCAGGCGCGTTCTGGATGCGGATGAGCTGAGGCTTATCGACAAGCCGCCCAACCTCGTCTTTGTTGTCGCCCGCCCGGTCCGCCGGGATTTGAAGCCAACGAATTTCAAAGGGGACGGAATTTCATGCCACCTCGGATGGCGCCCCAGCCCACGCCAGAGACCCAACATTTCTGGGACGGCTGCAAGGAGGGCGAGCTTCGCCTGCAACGCTGCACCAAGTGCAGCAACACCTACTTCCCGCCCAGGCCCTTCTGCCCGAAGTGCGCCTCGCGGGATGTGGAGGTCTTCAAGGCCAGCGGCCGCGGCGTCCTCTGGAGCTACGTGATCAACCATCGCCCGCGCCCGGACCTCGGGACCGAGCCCCACTCAATCGCGGTGGTGAAGCTGGAGGAAGGCGTCCAGATGATGACCAACATCGTCAACTGTCCGCAAACGCCCGAGGCGCTGAAGCTGGACATGCCGGTGAAGGTCACCTTCCTGCCCGTGGGCGAAACCGCCCTTCCCCTGTTCGAGCCGGCGGAGGGCTGAACCCATGAAGCCAAAGACCGTAGCCGTCGTCGGGGCGGCCGAAACCACGCGCCTGGGCAAGATCCCGGACATGTCGGTGATCCAGCTGCACGCCGACGCGGCGCTCAACGCCATGGCCGACGCCGGCCTCAAGCCGTCCGATATCGACGGCGTGGCCACCGCCGGCGAGAGCCCCACCTCGCTCGCCCACTATCTGGGCATCACGCCCAAATACGCCGACGGCACCAGCGTCGGCGGCTGCTCCTTCATGCTGCACGTCCGCCACGCGGCGGCGGCGATCAATGAAGGGCTGTGCGAGACCGTCCTGATCACCCACGGCGAGAGCGGGCGCTCCCGCGTCGGCGCCGGCGGGCGGATGATGGGCGGCTCCAGCCTGCCCGGGCAGTTCGAGGCGCCGTTCGGACCGGTGGGCCCGCCCACCATGTTCACGGTTCCCGTGCTTCGCTACATGAAGACCTACGGGGTGACGGAAGAGGACCTCGCCAACGTCGCGGTGATCCAGCGCGAGTGGGCGGCCAAGAATCCGCGGGCCAGCTTCCGCGATCCGATCACGGTGGACGACGTCCTCAACTCGGACATGATCGCCTGGCCGTTCCGCAAGCTGATGTGCTGCCTCGTCACCGACGGCGGCGGCGCGCTGATCCTGACCAGCGCCGAGCGGGCCAAGGACTTCCCGCAGAAGCCGGTCTATATCCTCGGCACCGGCGAGAGCGTCGAGACCCCGATGGTCTCCCAGATGGAGGACTTCACCTCGTCCAAGGCCTTCCGGGTCGCGGGCAAGAAGGCCTTCGAAGAGGCGGGCATCAGCCACAATGACGTGGATCACCTGATGATCTACGACGCCTTCGCCCACCTGCCGCTCTACGGCCTGGAGGATCTCGGCTTCTGCAAGCCGGGCGAGGCCAAGGACTTCATCAACGAGCGCAACACGGCCATCGGCGGCAAGCTGCCGCTGAACACCAACGGCGGCGGCCTCTCGTACATGCACTCGGGCATGTACGGCATGTACGCCATGCAGGAGTCGATCCGTCAGATGCGCGGCACGGCCCCGGCCCAGGTGGAAGGCGCCAAGATCAGCATCAGCCACGGCGTCGGCGGCATGTTCGCCGCCTCCGGCACCATCATCTGGTCGAACGAGGCGCCGTAGGCGCCTTCTTTGTCATCCCGGACGGCCGAAAGGCCGATCCGGGACCCAGAGGCCTCGCACGGTTGTCTGGATCCCGGCTCTGCGCTGCGCTCCGGCCGGGTGACGGAGTTTGCTACTCCGCCGGCGCTTCCTCGGCGGGTTCCTTGTACTTGTCGGTGACCTTCCACAGGCCGTCCACCACGGGGCGGAACTGGGCGGTGTTCCGCGGGTCGACGCCGTAGATGAGCTTCAGGGCCTCGACGTGGACGGCCACCGCCGACCAGTCGACCTTCTCCTGGGTGCGCAGCCGGTCGGTGAGTTCGCAGAGGCTGTAGGCGGCGTCGCAGAGGACCCGCTCGTCGAACAGGCCGGCCACGTCGATGACCGCGGTGGCCACGTCGTAGACGGCGTCCATGCCGACGGTCTGCTCCTTACAGAGCTGCTCGAGCTGGGTGAGGCTCTCCCCCACGACTTCGCGCGACCGGCTCGCTTCGGCCGACATCTCGTGGGTGACGCGCTGGATGGCGATCTGGGCGGTCATGCCGCCCGGACGATCGACCTGCTCCGACAGCCGCGAGGTGACCTTGAACAGGTTGGGGTCGCTCATAGGATCACTTTCTGCGGCTTCATCAGCGAGTCGATTTCGTACTGGTCCATGTTGGGGTCCTTTGCGGCCCCAACCTTCAGGGACAGGTCGGTGGAACGGCGGCCCTTCTTGCCCGGGGGCGGGCCGAGGTTTCTGACCCGCCGGTCCGGCCCGACGTACCCCGCGGTGCGCACGAACTGCCGTTCGTCCTTGGCGACCCAGAACACCCGCTGTAGCAGCACCGCAGGCGTAAAGGGCTTGGAGATCACGAAGTTGGCGCCGCAGTCGCGGCTCTTCTCCACCAGGCTGCGGGCCGCGTGGCCGGTCATCAGGATGGCGGGGATGTAGGCCGCATCGCCCGGGCCCTCGGTACGCAGCCATTTGACGAAGTCGTAGCCGTCCATGTCCGGCATGCCGCAGTCCATGACGATCAGGTCCACCTCGCGGGAGGAGATGATCCCCATGGCCTCCTTGGCGTTGCTGGCCTTGTACTGCCGGTGCATGCCGAAGCCGCGGAACATCGCGCTCTCGACCGACAGGGCCTGCTCGTTGTCGTCGCACAACAGGAGCCGCGTGCGCTCGAGGTTGACGCGCATTTCAGGAGGCAGGCCGAATGTGCTCATTGGCTCAGAAGAGCTGCAGCTCTCCCTCCTCGTGTCCGGGTGCGTGGGCGCCGCTCGCCTGACCGGTCTCCGCGGCGAGGCGTGCGGCGAGGGCGGCGAGGGTGATGGTCTTCAGGGCGGGAACGACGTCGTATCCGACGGATCCCTTACCTTGTTGCGATAGGGTCTCGACGAACCGCGCCAGCCCCCGCAGGTGCTGACCCAGCGCGTCCACCGCTTGGGCGTCCCGCATTGCGTCTTCGGGCGCGGCCATGCCGCTGGCCTCGACCAGCCGGGCCATGACCGTCTCGAGTTGGTCGCACAGCTGGCCGGCGCGCTCCAGTTCAAGCGCCAGCGCCACGAAGATGTCGGCTGAGGGGACGGCGGCGCTCATCAGAACAGCTCCAGGTCACCTTCGGCCACGACCGGCGCCGGCGGGGGCTTCAGGTTGAGCTGCTTCAGCTCGGCCTTGTCCTCGACAATCTTCTGCTGCGCCCGGCCGCTGACCGGCCAGTACTTCAGCCGGCGGGCGCCGACGCCGCCGAGGCTGGCGCTGGCGACGCTGATGCCCTCGTCCCGCAGGAAGCGCTCGGCGAAGGCGGCGTTAGCGGCGCCGACGTCTGACAGGCCGTTGAACATCCGCGCCCCGCCGAACAGCTTGGCTTCAAGCCGGCCGCGCTGGGCCCCCTGGTGCAGCAGGGCGTTGATCAAGAGCTCCATCGCGTGGACGCCGTAGCGGCGGGCGTCCTCTGTGGAGTCGGCCTGCCCCTCGGGCAGCAGGAAGTGGTTCATGCCGCCCACGCCGCGATCGGGATCGCGCAGGCAGACGGCCACGCAGCTGCCCAGGATTGTCGTCAGGAACACGTCCGGGTCGTTGGAGACCAGGTACTCGCCCTGAATGACGTTGAGGCGGCGCTGGGGCCGGGAGGAGAGGGCGGTATCCGTCATGTCAGGGCGCCGAACACCGCTTCGATTTTTTCTTTGAGGGTCTGGGTGGTGAAGGGCTTCACCAGGTAGTTGTTGACGCCGAACTGCACCGCCCTCTGCACCAATTCGCGGTCGGCGCGGCCGGTCAGCATGATCACCGCGGTCTTGGCGATCGGCGGGTGGGCGCGGATGGCGCGCAGCAGGCCCAGGCCGTCCAGCTTGGGCATGTTGAAGTCGGTGATCACCAGGTTGACCTGAGCGGTCAGCAGGAAGCGCAGGGCGTCCTCGCCATCGGCGACTTCCTTGGTGTTGCTGATGCCGAGCGCGTGCAGGCTGGTCCGCACGAGGCTCCGCATCGTCTGCTGGTCGTCGACGATGAGCGTCTTGAGGGAAGAGGCGGCGGGCATCAGGCGCTCCGTTGCGGCTCTTTGGCCGCGCACAGGTTCAGGATCGCGTTGCTCAGGCGGTGGAGCGGCAGCTCCTTCTCGACGGCCCCGCGTTCATACGCGGCCCGGGGCATGCCGTAGACAACGCAGCTGGCCTCGTCCTGGCCCAGCGTGTGGGCGCCGCCCCGGCGCATGGCCAGCAGGCCCTCGGCGCCGTCCTTGCCCATGCCGGTCAGGATCACCCCGACGGCGGCCCGCTTGAGGTTGGCGACAGAGTGGAACAGCACGTCGACGGACGGGCGGTGGCCGTTGACCGGTTCGGCCTCGACCAGCCGGCAGGACGGGGCGCTGTGGTGGACGACCTCGAGGTGGTGAGAGCCGCCGGGCGCCAGCCAGATGTAGCCGGGCTTCAGCCGGGCGCCGTCGTGGGCCTCGGCGACGTTGGCCGCGCAAACGCGGTTCAGACGATCGGCGAAGCTCTTGGTGAAGGCGGCCGGCATGTGCTGGGTGATCACCGTCGGCGGGCAGTTGGCCGGGAAGCTGGAGAGCAGGGTCATCAGCGCCTCGACCCCGCCGGTGGAGGAGCCGATGGCGACGACCACGTCCTCCGGCACGTACTCCGGCTTGGGCGGCGGCACCGGCGCGGTGACCGGACCCTCGTAGGGGCGCACCTGCGAGCGGGCCGCGGCCTTCACCTTCTCCGGAAGGTCGTGGAAGGCCTCAGAGGCGGAGACGCCGCCGGCCGGCTTGCCGATGCAGTCGACAGCGCCGAGCTGCAGCGCCGAGATGGTCGCCTCGGCGCCGGCCTGGGTCAGCGTCGAGACCATCACCACGGGCATCGGCCTGAGGCGCATGATCTTTTCGAGGAAATCGAGGCCGTTCATGTGCGGCATCTCGACATCCAGGGTGATGACGTCGGGGTTGAGGCGCTTGATCGCCTCGCGGGCCTCAATGGGATCGTTGGCGAAGCCGAGGACCTCGATCTCCGGGTCCATCCGCAGCGAGGCGGCGATCAGGCTGCGCATCGTCGCGGAGTCATCGACCACCAGTACGCGGACGGTCATACGGCTTTCCTCAACTGGTAGGCGGTCAGGCCGCAGGTCTCGAGCTGGTTCATGGCTCGGCCGCTCACCCGTTCGGAGTGGCCGATGTAGAGCACGCCGCCCTCGTTCATGGCCGGCACGAACCGCTCCCAGACGCGCTCCTGGGTCTCATCGTCGAAGTAGATGACCACGTTGCGGCAGAAGATGACGTCGAAACGGCCCTTCATCGGCCACTGGCCGACGAGGTTGAGCTCGCGGAACGCCACCAGGCTGCGCAGCTCCGGGGCCACCGACCAGCCTGTCGCGACCTTCTCGAACCACTTGCGGCGATGATGAAGGGGCAGCGCTTCGAGCGCGTCGTCGTTGTAGATCCCCGTCTTCCCGTCGGCGACCATGTTGGGGTCGATGTCGGTCGCCAGGATCTTCACGTCCAGGCTGCAGGCCTCGGGCAGCGCCGACAGGACGGTGATGGCGATGGAGTAGGGCTCCTGCCCATTCGAGCAGGCGGCCGACCACAGGCGCACGCGGCCGCCCGCGCGGGCCCGGCGGGCCAGCGCCGGCATCACCTCGTGCTCCAGATGCTCGAAGTGGTGCGGCTCGCGCATGAAGCGGGTGACGTTGGTGGTCAGCGCGGCGGTCATCGCCTGGCGCTCGTCGACGCCGCCGGCGGTCTCCACCAGCTGGCAGTATTCCCGGAAGTTGCGCAGTCCCAAGGCGCGCAGCCGCTTGGCCAGGCGCGAGTAGACGAGCGCGGCCTTGCCCTCCGGCAGGTAGATGCCGGCGTGCGCGTGGACGATCTGGGCGATCGTCTGGAAGTCGCTGGCGGTCAGCAGAAATTCGCCCTCGACGATGCCGGGGCCTGCCGCCTGCTCGCTGGGGCCGGAACTTCTCGTCATGCAGCCTCGGCTTCGGTCTCCGGCAGCACACGGTCGAGGGCGATGAGGCTGACCATCCGGCCTTCCAGGGCGAACAGCCCTTTGACGAAGGTCTTCACCTGGTCGCAGGCGACGTCCGGCGTCGGCTGCACCATGTCTTCGGTCAGGTTGATGATGTCGCTGACCGCATCGACCAGCAGGCCGAGGGTGCGGTCGCCGATCTTCACCACCATGATCACGTGCCGGGCGGTCGGCGCCGAGGTCTCCAGGCCCAGGCGGGCGCCCAGGTCGATGATCGGCAGCACCGCGCCGCGCAGGTTGATGACGCCCTTCACGAAGGAAGGCGTGCGGGGCAGGGGGGTGGCCGGCGTCCAGCCGCGGATCTCCCGCACCGACATGATGTCGACGCAGTACTCCTGGTCGCCGATGCGGAACGAGATCAGCTCGCGCCGCTGGCCGGTTCCTTGGGGGGCTTGGGTCTCGGTCATGTTCAAACCGCCATTCGTTTTTCACGGGGCGCCGACTTGCGGCGCGATGTTGTGACGAGCGCGTCGACGTCGAGGATCAGGGCCACCCGGCCGTCGCCCAGGATGGTCGCCGCGGCGACCCCCTCCACGTGCTGGTAGTTGGCCTCCAGCGACTTGATGACGACCTGGCGCTGGCCCTGGATGGCGTCGACCAGCAGGGCTGCTTTGCCGCCGCCTTCGCTCTCGACCAGGATGGCCACGGAGTCGGCGGCGTTAAGGGGCGTGTCGCGGAAGCCGAGCGCCCGGCCCACGTCGATCAGCGGCACGAAGGTGTCGCGGATGCGGATCACCGCATCCTGCCCGCCGATGTAGTGCACCTCCTCGGCCTTCGGGGTCAGGCTCTCGACGATGTTCGAGAGCGGGGCGACCAGCGTCTGCTCGGCGGAGGTCACCACCATCCCGTCCAGCACCGCCAGGGTGAGCGGCAGGCTCATGGAGAACTTGCTGCCCTTGCCGGGCTCGGAGCTGATGGAGATCCGCCCGCCCAGGGCCAGCACCGAGCGCTTGACCACGTCCATGCCGACGCCGCGGCCGGAGAGGTCGGAGATGGTCTCGGCGGTGGAGAAGCCGGGCAGGAAGATCAGGTTGTCGGTCTCGTCCTCGGTCAGCACCGCGTCCTCGGCGATGAGCCCCTTGGAGACCGCGATGTTGCGGACCCGCTCGCGGTTGATGCCGCGGCCGTCGTCCGAGACCTCGATGACGATCCGCCCGCCGCGGTGCAGGGCGGCCAAGCGAACGGTGCCCTCCACCGGCTTGCCTTCCATCTCCCGGTCGGCCGGGGTCTCCAGGCCGTGGTCGATGGCGTTGCGCAGCATGTGGGTGATGGGGTCGCTCAGCCGCTCGATGACGGTCTTGTCGACCTCGGTGTTCTCGCCCTCCATGACCAGGCGCACCTTCTTGCCGGTCATGTCGGCGCATTCGCGGACCAGCCGCGGCATCCGCTGGAAGACCGACTTCACCGGTTGCGCCCGGATGGCCATGACGCTGTCCTGGATCTCCCGGGTCAGCAGCTCCAGGTCCTCGAGGCCCAGGGCCACGGCGGACGACCGGGCGAGGCCGCTCTCGATGACGCGCTGGGACAGCATCGCCTGCTGGATGACCAGTTCGCCGACCGCGTTGATCAGGCGGTCGACCCGGTCCAGGTCGACGCGGATGGTGGCCGCCGGCGCGGAGGCCGTGCTCGACGGCGGTGCGGAAGCGGCGGCGGCGGGGGCCGCCTTCGGCGCCGGCTCGGCCGCGGGCTCGGCGTCGGTGGTGGCCTTCTGGGCCATGGCGATCAGGCCGGCGACGTCCATGCCTTCGGGTTCCGCTGCGGGGGGCGCGGGCGCGGCCGGCTCGGGGGGAGCCTCGGCCGCCGGGGCTTCGGCGGCGGGCGCCGCGCCGGTCAGGCGAGCCAGCAGCGCGGCCGGGTCGAACTCGTCCTGCGGCGGGACCACGGCGGGCGGTTCGTCTTCGAAGGTCTCGCCGCCGGTCTCCTCGGTGATGGTGAGAACGCAGTCGTCCTCCACGAACTCGAAGACCTCGCGGATCGCGGCTTCGTCCTGGTCCGTCGTGAGCTTGATGGTCCAGCGCAGATAGGCGTGCTCGGCCATCAACTGGTCGAGCGGCGGCACCTCGGCGCCGTCCACGTCGACCTCGGTCGAACCCAGCCGCGCGAGCTCGCGCAGCACCAGGCCGGCCTCGTTGGCCTTGACGTACATCTCCGGCTTGGGCTGGAACTCGATGCGCCAGACGCGGGCGCCGGGCCCGGTGGGCGGTTCGGCTTCGGCCGCGGGCGCCTCGCCGCCGTCCTCGACGACCATCTGGACCGGCGTGAAGCCGAAGTCGTCCTCGTCGTCGCCGCCATCCTCCAACGCCGCCGCCGCTTCGGCGCCGATCAGCGTCTGCAGCTCGTCCAGCATGGCCGCCGAGCGCGAGTGCTCGACCGAGCCGTCGCTGCGGGCGGCCTGCACGTGGTCGGCGAGCACGTCGTTGGCCCGCAGCAGGATCTTCACGACCTCGTCGGTCGGCTCGATCTTGCCCGAGCGGATCAGGTCCAGCGCCGTCTCGAAGACGTGGGCGAAGCGGATCAGCTCCTCCAGGCCGAAAGCGCCGGCGCCGCCCTTGACGGAATGCACCGCCCGGAAGACGGCGTTGATCGTCTCCGAGTCCTTCTCGCCCCGTTCCATGGCGAGCAGCCCCGACTCGAGATCGGTCAGCAGCTCTTCGCATTCCTGGAAGAAGGTCGCCTTGATGCTCTCGAACGGATCCAAGGGGCGCTCCGGGTTGGGGTCTTGGCGGCCGACGGTCAGGCCGCGACGCGGCGGACGGCGTCGACCAGCTTGACGGGATTGAAGGGCTTCACGATCCAGCCGGTGGCCCCGGCCTGGCGCGCGCGCTCCTTCTTGGCCACGTCGCTTTCGGTGGTCAGCACCAGGATCGGCGTGGCGCGGTGGTCGGGATTGGCCCGCACCCCCTCGATGACGCCGAAGCCGTCAAGCCGAGGCATGTTGATGTCGGTGATCACGACATCGGCCCCCTCGCTCTTCAGGATCTCCAGCCCTTCCACGCCGTCGACGGCCTGGATCACGCGGTAACCCGCCTGCACCAGCGCCATGCTCAGCATCTCGCGCATGGTGCGCGAGTCGTCGATCGTCAGAACTGTCTTGGTCACGAAGCTCCCCCTTCGGGCAGGAAGCGCAGCTCGGGGTCTCCGAAGCCGGCCAGTTGTTCGGTGAACGCCTCCGACGGCTCATCCACGGAAAGCGGATGACCGTCCTCGGCCCAGGTCTTCTGAGCCGAGATCAACACTTGCAGGCACAGGCCGCCGAGGCGGCTGACCTGCGACGCATCGATGCTCAAGGGGCGTCCCCTCAGCACCATGAGTTCAGCGCGCAGGGGCTCGGCCGCCTGCAGGTCGAGAATCGGGGTGAGGCTGAGTACGGCGGTATCCGCCATCAGAATTCCTCCCAGCCTTCTTCGGCTTCGACGTGGGCCGGCTCGAGCTTGCGCGCGGCGCCGCCGCGGCCGGTCGACTTCAGCGCCGGGGTCGGCGCGTGGGCGATGCGGGGCGCGATCGGCGCGGCCTCGCTGAGCTTGAACCGCTCAATGCTGCGGGTCAGCGCATCGGCCTCGGTGAGCAGCGCATGGCCGGAGGTGGCGCCCTGCTCGACCTGGGCGGCGTTGCGCTGGGTCACCTGGTCCATCTCGTTGATGGCCGTGTTGACCTGGGCCAGGCCCGTCGACTGCTCGCGGGCGGAGGCGGCGATCTCGGCCACGAGGGTGG
Organism: Phenylobacterium sp.; assembly: GCF_036263695.1. GTDB lineage: Bacteria > Pseudomonadota > Alphaproteobacteria > Caulobacterales > Caulobacteraceae > Phenylobacterium. Next base: position 1,952 of record NZ_DATAGM010000303.1, on the reverse strand, counting down.
AAATCTCGGTCACCTTGGTGACCATCCGGGTCAGGGCCTCGCCGGTGTTGTTGACCAGCTCGACGCCCGAGCCGACCTGCGCCGTCGAGGCGCTGATCAGGGTCTTGATCTCCTTGGCCGCTTCGGCCGAGCGCTGGGCCAGGGCCCGCACTTCCGAGGCGACGACGGCGAAGCCGCGGCCGGCTTCGCCCGCTCGGGCGGCTTCGACGCCGGCGTTCAGCGCCAGCAGGCTGGTCTGGAAGGCGATCTCATCGATCACGCCGATGATCTGGCTGATCTGCTTGGCGGACTGCTCGATGCCGCTCATGGCCGCGACCGCCTCATTGACGACCACGCCGCTCTTCTCGGCCTCTGACTTGGCTTCACGGGCGGCGCCGTCAGCCTGGGAAGCGCCTTCGCTGGTGCGTTTCACCGTGGCGGTGATCTGGTCGAGGGCCGCGGCGGTTTCCTGCAGGCTGGCGGCCTGCTGTTCGGTGCGGCTGGCCAGTTCGTCGGAGGCGCCCGCGATGGCTTCGGCCCCGCTGCGGATCGCGGCGGCGTTGGCCTGGATCACCGTCATGGCGTCTTCCAGCCGGGCGGCGGCTTCGTTGAAGTCGCGGCGCAGCTCGTCGTACTCGCCCGGGAAGGCCTGATCGAGGCGGAAGGTGAGGTCGCCGCGGGCGAGCCGGTCCAGCGCTTCCGCCAAACCGCCGACCACCGCCTTCTGCTCGGCCTCGGCCTTCTCCTGGGCGGCGCGGGCTTCGGCGCGTGCGGCCTCGGCCCCTTCCAGGTAAACGGCCAGGCCCAGCTCCAGGTCGAGCATGGCGGTCTTGATCAGGGCGCCGACGCCGTCGATCGCCTTGTCGCGGTCGGTCTTGCGAACCCCGCCCAAACCGCCGGCCTTGATGCTTTCGCTGAGGACGCCGCGGACCAGCTTCTCCAGGATCACCGCATAGCCGCCGATGTACCAGCGGGCGTCCATGCCGAGCTTGGCGTTGGACTCGCCCAGCGCGCGGGCCCGGCGGGCGAAGTCGGCGTCGAGCTGGCCGGCAGCCAGCGAAACCCAGTGGTCGACGTGCCGCGCGGTGGCGCGGGTGACGTCGACCTGGGCGAAAATCTCGCGGGTGTCGGCGAAGTCGCCGAGCTGGGCGTAAAGGCCGGTCACCGCCTCCGGCAGCACGCGGCGGGCGATCGGCGCGGTGGAGGCCATGCGGCCGCGGGCCGCCTCGTCGAGCCCGACGAAGGCGAGCCGGCGTTCCAGGTCGTGCGTCGAAGCGGCCTTGTACGGTTCACTCATGCGCCAGCCCCAGTCCGGGACTCGCCTAGAGCGCACCAGGCGCCGGCCATCTGCATCGAACGAATCATTTCCCCCGCCCGTCCACTCAGCGGGGCCGAACAGCGCCGCTGAACGCGTTGTCTTTGAACGCGAACGTCCCCGGTGTTGCGTAACCCTGACGCGTTGAAGAAATGGTTACCCGCTCACTGCGGGTGATCGTGAACGCCGGGTCGTTTGCGGAGCGGGAGCCCGGCGTCAGGCCGGCTCGAGCGCCTTCAGCGGCGGGGGCTGGAAGGCGCGGCCCAGCTCGCGTTCGACCGCTGCGGCGAAGGCGAGCGGCGTGCGGTCCTCCAGGAACGGGCCGATGGCCTGCAGACCCACCGGCAGGCCCTGGGCGCTGAGGCCGGCGGGGAAGACAGTGGCCGGCAGGTTCCCGAACAGCGCCAGGCTCGGCCAGGCCAGCTGCGCGCCATAGGGGGTCTCGGCGCCGTCAATCAGCAGCGCCCGCTCTCCCCAACTCAGGTCGGTGTGCGGGAAGGCGAGGCTTCCGAACACCGGCGCCAGAACCACGTCCACGTCAGCGAACACCTGCGCCCATTTGGCGCGGGTGCGGTATTGGGCGTCCAGGGCGTCGAGGTAGGCGTGGGCCGAGATCGGCTGGGCGTCCGGGCGGCCGCGGGTGACGACGCTGTTCAGC
>NZ_DATAGM010000302.1:0-8459 GCF_036263695.1 Phenylobacterium sp. | reverse complement strand
CATGGCGAGCAGTCCGAAGGCTTCGGCCGATCCGATCGATGCGCGTATGGTGCGCAAGCTGGCCGACATCCTCACAGACACCGGCCTCACCGAGATCGAGGTCGAGCACAACGGCCTGAAGATCCGCGTCGCCCGCAGCCTGACGATCCAGGCTCAGGTCGCTCCCAGCAGCTACGCCCCCGCGGCCCACGCTCCGGCCGCGCCTGCGGCTGAAGCCGCGCCCGCAGCGCCCGCCGCGCCGCGCGGCGATACGGTCAACTCGCCGATGGTCGGCACGGTCTATCTGCAGCCCCAGCCGGGCGCCGATCCGTTCGTCAAGATCGGCGACACCGTCCAGGCCGGCCAGACCCTGATGATCGTCGAGGCGATGAAGACGATGAACCCGATCCCCGCGCCCAAGGGCGGCAAGGTCGTGGAGATCCTCATCGAGGACGGCCAGCCGGTCGAGTTCGGCGAGCCCCTGATCGTCCTCGAGTAGGGCCATGTTCGAGAAAATCCTCATCGCCAACCGCGGCGAGATCGCCCTGCGGGTCCACCGCGCTTGCAAGGAAATGGGCATCGCCACCGTGGCGGTGCACTCCGAGGCCGACGCCGGCGCCATGTGGGTGCGGCTGGCCGACGAGAGTGTCTGCATCGGCCCGGCGCCGGCGGCCAAGAGCTACCTGAACATCCCCTCGATCATCGCCGCGGCGGAGATCACCGGGGCCAACGCCATCCATCCGGGCTACGGCTTCCTGTCCGAGAACGCCCGCTTCGCCGAGATCGTCCAGGCGCACGGCTTCACCTTTATCGGGCCCAAGCCGGAGCACATTCGGATGATGGGCGACAAGATCACCGCCAAGCAGGCCGCGAGGGACGCAGGCATCCCCGTGGTCCCCGGCTCCGACGGGGCGGTGAAGACCGAGGAGGAGGCCGAGGCCGCCGCCAAGCAGATCGGCTTCCCGGTGCTGATCAAGGCCGCCGCCGGCGGCGGCGGGCGCGGCATGAAGGTCGCCCCGACGCCGGAGAGCCTGGCCGAGGCTGTGTCCACCGCCCAGGCGGAGGCCAGAGCCGCCTTCGGCGACGACGCCGTCTACATGGAGCGCTACCTCCAGACCCCGCGGCACATCGAGATTCAGGTCATCGCCGACAGCTTTGGCAACGTCTGCCACCTGGGCGAACGCGACTGCTCCCTGCAGCGCCGTCACCAGAAGGTGCTGGAGGAGGCCCCCTCCCCGGCCATCGACGCCAAGGCCCGCGTGAACATCGGCCGGATCGTCGTCGAGGCCATCAAGAAGATCGGCTATCTCGGTGTGGGGACTGTGGAATTCCTCTACGAGAACGGGGAGTTCTTCTTCATCGAGATGAACACCCGCCTGCAGGTGGAGCACCCGGTCACCGAGGCGATCACCGGCATCGACCTGGTCCGGGAGCAGATCCGCATCGCCGCCGGCGAGCCCCTGTCGTTCAAGCAGTCGGAGGTGGTGTTCGAGGGCCACGCCATCGAGTGCCGGATCAACGCCGAGAACGCGAAGACCTTCACCCCCTCGCCCGGGCTGATCACCGACTTTCACGCCCCTGGCGGCCTCGGCGTGCGGCTCGATTCGGCCCTCTACGCCGGATACGTGTTCCCGCCCTACTACGACAGCCTGGCGGGCAAGCTGATCGTCCACGGCCGCGACCGCGAAGAGTGCATCGCCCGGCTTGGCCGGTGCCTCGCCGAGATGGTGGTCGGCGGCATCGACACCACCATCCCGCTGTTCCAGGAACTGCTGAATCAGCCCGACATCCGCGCCGGGGTCTACGACATCCACTGGCTGGAGCGCTGGATGAAGGCGCAGCTGGAGGCGACCTAGCGATCCTTCCTCCCCATGCGGGTGACGGACGACTAAGCTGCGGCGATGGACGAGCACCGCATCATCACCTGGCGCGTCGGGGACGTGCGGATCACCAAGGTGCTCGAGCACGAGAGCGCCTTCCCGCCGCAGTTCCTGCTGCCCGCCGCCGATCCGGCCGAGCTGGACAAGATCGGTTGGCTGAAACCGCACTTCCTGACCTCGAAGGGTCTGATGCGGCTCTCGGTCCACGCGCTGGTCGTCGAGACGCCCACCCTGAAGATCCTCGTCGACACCTGCGTGGGCAACGACAAGCAGGGCCGCCAGGTGGCCGACTGGAACGAGCGGACGACGCCGTTCCTGGGCTTCCTCGCCGAGGCCGGCTACGCCCCCGACGACATCGACGTCGTACTCTGCACACACCTGCATGCCGACCACGTGGGCTGGAACACCACCCTGGTGGACGGCGCCTGGCAGGTCACCTTCAAGCGCGCCCGCCACCTGATTCACCGGGTCGAGTACGACTACTGGTCTAGCCAAACCGACGCGGAGACCAAGGCCATGCTGGCCGACTCCCTGCAGCCGGTGATCGAGGCGGACCTCGCCGAGCTGGTCGAGCTGCCGCTGCAGCTCTGTGAGGAGGTGGCTCTCGTCCCCTCCCCCGGCCACACGCCGGGGCATTGCAGCGTCGCCATCGCCTCCCGCGGCGAGCGGGCGATGATCACCGGCGACTTCATGCACCACCCCTGCCAGATCGCCCGGCCGCACTGGAACGCCGTCTCCGACCGCGACCCGGACCAGGCGGAGCGGACGCGGCGGGAGCAGCTGGGCGCCTGCGCCGCGGGCGGGGTGCTGGTGATCGGCACCCACTTCCCAGGCCCGACGGCCGGCCGGGTTTCGCCCGAGGGCGGCGCCTGGAGGTTCGACGTCTAGGCCCTTAGAGTCCGACCATGTCCGCCCGCTTCGGACCGCGTGAGCTTCTCGCCTGCTACGCCCGGGGGGTTTTCCCGATGGCGGACGCGCGCGACGACGACCGCATCTTCCTGATCGATCCGGAGCGGCGCGGCGTGATCCCGCTGGACCGCTTCCACGTCGCGCGCCGGCTGGCGCGCACGGTGCGCAGCGATCCGTTCGATATCCGCTTCGATACCGCCTTCCCCGAAGTGGTGGAGGCCTGCGCCACCGCAGCCGAACGGGACGAGACCTGGATCAACCGGCCGATCGAGCGGATGTACGCCGATCTCTTCGCCCTGGGCTTCGCCCACAGCGTAGAGTGCTGGAAGAACGGCGAGCTGGTCGGCGGGCTCTACGGGGTGGCGTTGCAGGGCGCCTTCTTCGGCGAGAGCATGTTCAGCCGGGCCCGGGACGCCTCGAAGGTCGCGCTCGTGCACCTGGTGGCGCGGCTGAAGCTGGCCGGGTTCACGCTGCTGGACGCCCAGTTCATGACCGAGCATCTGGCGCAGTTCGGCGCGGAGGAGATCCCCCGGGCCGAGTATCAGCGGCGGCTGGGTGCGGCGCTGGGCGTCGCGGCCGACTTCGGCGCGGCGGCGACCTGCGCCGGCACCGGGGCCCTGCAGGTGATCACCCAGGCATCGTAGACCGGGTGCTCCAGCGGGTTCAGGCCCGGCGAGGAGGCGTACATCCAGCCGCGGAAGGCACGGCGGGCCGGCGGCGTGGAGCGGCCGGGTTGGGCGCGGGGCTGGCTGTCGATCTCCACGTAGGCGATGGCGTCCTCCATCGCCTCCTCAGCGGTGGCGCGCTCGCAGGCGCGGACCGTGAAGACCAGGTTCTTGTAGCGCACCGGCTTGCCCACCTGAGCCTCGAACCGCAGCGTCTCAGCGGTGATCTTGTCGATCGCTTGCAGGATGGCGACGTTGTGGCGGATGCGCTTGGCCGGCGGCGGCTCGGGGACAGCCTTCTCAGGCGCCTTGGCCTCTACCTCCGGCTCCGGCTCCGGCTCGGCCCTCTCCGCCTCCAGCGGGGGCGCGGGCTCGGGCGGCAGGGCCTGGATCACCGCGGGCGGGGCCTCTTCCTGAGGCGGCGCGGCGTCGACGGGCGGATTGCCCGGATCGCCGGGCGGCGGCGCATCGAGGACAGGCGGTCCGGCCGGCGGGGCCGGCTGGGCCGCCACAACCAGCGCCAGCGCGCCGGCCCCGGCCAGCGTCGCGGCGCCGACCAGCAGCCGCCGCGTCTTGCGTCCATCCATGCCGTTGTGAGTCATCGCCGCCAGTCTAGTCCGGCTTCCAGGCCTCGTAATCGCCGGTCGCCCGCGGCCGTTCGCCGCCGCGCGCCAGCGAGCCCTTCGGGCGCCATGCGAAGCGGGTGCCCGACAGGTTCGGCCGGTGGTCCTTCTCCCAGGCTTTGCGCGGCAACGGCGCCGTGGTCGGCGGCTCGTCGAAGGTGTGGTGCAGCCAGCCGTGCCAGTCGGGCGAGACCTTGGAGGCCTCGGCGTAGCCGTTGAAGATCACCCACCGGCGCTTGCGGCCGTCGTAGCTGTCCGACGTGTCCTTGGCCTCGTAGTAGGTGTTGCCGAGCTCGTCCTGCCCCACCAGCACGCCACGGCGCTTGATATGGAACTTCGCCCCGAACGTGCCGCCGTGCCACCAGGTGAAAATCGCCTTCAACACGTGACTTGGAACCCTTGGCTGCGGCCGGAAAATCGCGCGGACAATAGCCCGGCGACTCGGGAGGGTCCAGCACGACCGCCTTCAAGATGTTGGGGATGACCGCCCCTGCGGCCGCAACATCTATTGAGGGGACCCGCCAGCTCTCCTAACCTCGATTCGCAGGGAGCGGTTCTATGCGTATCGAAGCGGGCACGGCGAGGATCGAGCGGCGCACCCTTGAACGGGCGGGCGTGGTCGTGGAGGTGCTGGCCCCGTCGGCCTGGACCAACGCGCGCCTGGAGGCCTGGCTCGACTGGGCCGGGGGCGAGCCGGCCGACCTGCCCGCGGCCATCTTCCGATTCGCCGAGGACCTGGTCCAGAAGGGCGAGGCGCTCGGCCTGTTCGCCGCCCCGCGCGACCGGGCCGCCTTCCGGCGTGATCTCGGCGCGGCGATGCTGTCGGGCGCACTGGCGGTGACGCCGGCCCGCGGCCCGGCCGCCCCCCCGGCCATCGCCGTGTCGGGCCAACTCGACTTCCTCCGCCGGATCGACGCCGCCCGCGCCGAACGGCGGGGCCAGCTCGCCGCTCAGGCCGCCGCCGAAACCCTGTCGGCCCGCCTGCAGGCGGTGATGGACGCCGTGCTCCGCTGCGAGGGCGATGCAGCCGCCTGCGCCGACCCCGCCGCCAACGTCACCCTGGCCAGGGCCGCCGAGGCTGCCCGCGCAGCCGGCGCGCCGGACGCCCTGATCCTCGACGCCATCGCCCTGGCCCGCGCCGGCGACAGCCTCTGGCGCGCCGAGCCGCCGCGCTTCCCGCTGAACGGCCCCAGCCTTATCGCCGTCGCCGACGCCGACGCCCTGGCCGGCGCCGCCGGTCAGGCCCTGGCCCGCGCGGCCTGGGAATCCGGCGTGGTGGGCGTGGCGTTCCAGGAAGCCGACGCCCGTGCCCTGGCCGGCGCCCGCGGCTCGGCCCGCGCCGCGGTGAACGTGCTGGCCTTCGGGGCCGGCGAAGAGTTCGACGCCGTCTCCTTCGAGGCCGTGGTGCGGCTCGCCGCGCAGGCCCTGGCCGCCCTCGGCCCGCAGCCCGCCCTCCTGGGTCTCGCCGGCGTCGCCGAGTGGCTGGTGGCGCAAGGCCTGGCCTACGATTCACACGAGGGCCGGGCGGCCGCGCGCGTCCTCTACGCCCGCGCCGCCGAGGCGGTCCGGAACGCCGGCGCACCGCTGCAGGGCGGTCTGGCCGTCTTCGACGATGCGGAGCTGGCGCTGCTGCTCGGCGGTGTGCGGACCTCCGCCGAACCCTGGACCGGCCCGGCGAGCCTGGCCGAGACCGCCGACGGGGTCGTGGTGCGCGTGCTCTCCGAGGCGGCGCTCGCCGGTTTTGCGAAGCTCGGCGTCGACGCGACCGCCGCCCGCGCCGAAGTGCTGGGCCGCGGCGACCTTTCCCAGGCGCCCGGGATCGACCACAAGGCCCTGCGGGCCCTGGGCTTCACCGACCACGAGATCAGCGCGGTGGAAGCTGCGCTCGCCGGCGCCGGACGACTGGCCGACGCCTTCACTGTCGAGGTGGTGGGCGAGGGCTTCGTGCGCGACGTCCTTGGCGTCGGCGACGCCGAGTTGGCCGATCCGACCTTCGACCTGCTGGCCCGCGCCGGCTTCACACGCGAGGCGATCGCCGCCGCGGAGGCCTACGCGCTCGGCGCAGGGTCGCTGGCGGAGGCCGCGTTCCTCACCGCCGCGCAGCGCCAGGTGTTCGCCTCGGCCGACGAGCTGGGTCCCGCCCCCTACCTCGGCCTCCTTGCAGTGCTGCGCCCGGTCCTGGCCGTGCCCGCCATGGCCGAGTTCACCCTGCCCTGGGACGCCGCGCCCGAGGAGGCCGCCGAGCTCGCCCGCGAGGCGGCCCAGCTGGGCTCCTCGGCGGTGTGGATCCAGCGCGCCGGCCCACCGGCCAGCCTGATCCTCGACATCCCCAAGGCGCCGGAGCCGCAGGCCCGGCCGGTGCGGGAGGCTGCCCCGGTGATCGAAGAGCGGGTCGTGGAGCGGATCGTCGAGCGCGAGCGCACCCGCCGCAAGCTGCCCGACCGGCGCAAGGGCTACATCCAGAAGGCGGCGGTGGGCGGCCACAAGGTCTATCTGCACACCGGCGAGTACGACGACGGCGAGCTCGGCGAGATCTTCATCGACATGCACAAGGAAGGCGCCGCCTTCCGCAGCCTGATGAACAACTTCGCCATCGCGATCTCGATCGGGCTGCAGTACGGCGTGCCGCTGGACGAGTTCGTCGACGCCTTCGTGTTCACCCGGTTCGAGCCGGCCGGACCGGTCACCGGCAACGACTCGGTGAAGTCGGCGACATCGATCCTCGACTACATCTTCCGGGAGCTGGGCGTCTCCTACCTGGGCCGCTCTGACCTCGCCAACGCCGACCCGGGCGAGCTCAACGCCGACGGCCTGGGCCGCGGCGAAGGCGAGGACGCAGCCGCCGCCCTGGCGCAGGGAGAGCCACAGCCGGCATCCCGCTTCATCTCGAAGGGCTTCTCCCGCGGCGCGGCCCCAGACAACCTGGTCTTCCTGCCGCTCGGCGAGCGCAAGGCCTCCGGCCCCACCAGCCTCGAGACCGCCGACATCTGCGCCGCCTGCGGCGACATGGCGGTGGTGCGCAAGGGCGCCGCCCTGATCTGCGACACCTGCGGAACCCGCGCCGGCGAACACCAGCCGGACAGGACCGGCTGACGAGCTGCCGGTCAGCCCCTCACCTGGGACATGATCGCAAGCAGCCGGCCCTCGTTGTCGTTGAAGAAGGCCATCCACTCTTCGAGCCCGTCGTCGTGGCGATGGATCATGTGAGGCGCGCTGACGAACTCCACCCCTCGCGCCGACAGCTGCGTGTGCGCCGCGCGGATGTCCGGCACGCGGAAGTACAGCACTGAGGCGGGTTCCTGGGCAGCGCTCTCCTCCAGAAACAGCCGCACGCCGCCGCAATCGAAGAACGCCAGCTTGCCGAATGTGTAGAGATGCGGCAGCCCCAGCACCTCGCCATACCACTGCTGGGCCGCTGCGATGTCCTTCACGCTACGGGCGATCTGACCGACCGGGCCAAGCTGAACCGTCTCCGTCATTTCAGTCTTCTCCGCACCCAAAGCACTGTCGTTGCGCACCCCCGTCCAACGCCGCAGTTCCCGCCGGCTTGCGAGGCCAAGTTTCGCCAGCGCGTTGGAAACGTGGAACTTCACGGCGTCCACGCTGACTCCTTGCCGGCGAGCGATCACGGGATTGCTCATGCCGTGGCGGACGGCCTCGACCACCCGCCATTCTGCGGGCGTCAGCAAATCCGGATGAGGCGGCCTACCCCTGGTGGGCGTGTTCGGCATGCCAGGAACTCTACCGTGGGTCGGCTGGGTTTTCCCTACCCGGCGCAGACATCCCCATGGCCCGCCGCTTGCTGACTAGGTCTCAAACGGACCCACGCTCGAAAGGCGCGTTCCAGAATGAGACCGATCGCCCTCCTCGCCGTCGCCCTGACGCTGGCCGCCACGCCGGCCCTCGCCCAGAACGTGACGCAGATCTCCCAGGCCCGGAACGGCGCCAGCTGCGCCGGCTGCAACCTGTTCCAGGCCGACTTCTCCCGCGCCGAGCTGCACGGCAAGAGCTTCGCGGGCGCCAGGCTCCGCCAGGCCGACCTGTCGGCCTCGGTGATGAACCGCACCAGCTTCGCCCGCGCGGACCTACGCGACGTGGAGGCCTACGGCGGCGTCTTCACCGGCTCCGGCTTCGCCGGCGCGAACCTTTCGGGCGCGAGCTTCGTCGGGACCTACCTGCAGGGCGCCAACTTCCGCGGCGCGGTGCTGGACGGGGCCAACTTCTCGGGCGCCGAGATGGACCGGGCCCTCGGCCTGACCCAGGCTCAGTTGAACCGCGCCTGCGGCGACGGCGCGACCCAGCTGCCGCCGGGCCTCACCATTCCGCCGTGCTGAACCACCAAGAATTACCGCGATTTAAGTGGCGTCAGCGTCATCTTTGGCGGCACATGAGGGCTGATCCCG
>NZ_DATAGM010000301.1:0-12982 GCF_036263695.1 Phenylobacterium sp. | reverse complement strand
ATCCCTGCAGCTCGCCGACATCGAGCGGGTGGAGCTGCTGTCAGGACCCCAGGGCTCGCTCTGGGGCTCTGACGCCATCGGCGGGGTGATCGCCTTCCACACCCGCGAGATGGACGGCTGGGCGCTGGAGGCCGAGGGCGGAAGCTACGGGACGGCCCGCGGCGCGCTGTCCGGCGGTCGCCGGTCGGACCGCTACGCCTTCGGCGGCTCGGTCACGGGCTTCCGCACCGATGGGATCTCCAAGGCGGAGGCGGGGACGGAGGACGACGCCTTCGAGACCGTCACCGCCTCGGCCTACGCTCGCGCCGACCTGACCGACGCGATCCGTCTCGATGGGCGGATCCGCTACACCTCGGCCGAGGTGGAGATCGACGGGTTCGCGCCGCCGCTGTTCGTGCTCGGCGACACGTCGGACCTGAACAAGAGCCGAGCGTGGTCGGGCTTTGGCCGCGTCAGCGCCGATGGGCCGATGGGCTTCACCCATAAACTGAGCCTGGGGCTGTCGGACCTGACGCGCACCAACGTCTCGGACTTTCCTTCGCGCTACGCCGCCGACCGGGAGGTCTGGCGCTGGACGGCGGAGCGGGGCGGCACGGAGGATCCCTGGGCCGTGGTGCTGGGCGCCGAACGGCAGGAGATCGCCGCCGATCTCGACGGCCGCACCGGCGCGGACCTCTCCACCACCGCCGCCTTCGCCGTCGGCCGCGCGCGCTTGGGGCCGGTCAGCGTCACCGCCAGCCTGCGGCATGACGATCCGGACGCCTATCGCTCGGAAACCACCGGGCGGCTCGCCCTGGCTGCGGAGCTGGGCGGCGGGTTCACGGCCACCGCGTCGGGCGGCCAGGGGTTCAAGACCCCCACCCTCAGCCAACTGGTCTGCGACTTCTGCTTCCCCGCCGGGCCCGCGCTGGACCTCAGGCCGGAGACCGCCGAGGGCTACGACCTGCGCCTCGGCTGGGGGGCCGAGGACGGGGCGTGGTCGGCGGCGCTAACGGGCTACCGGCTGACCGTGAAGGACCAGATCGCCTACGTGGCGGGGCGTTACGTCAACATCGCCCGGACCCGTTCGGAAGGGCTGGAGGCCGAGGCGACGGGACGGCTCACGGACCAGCTGTCGCTGCGTCTCGCCTACGCTCATACCGACGCCGTCGACGTGACGACGGACGCCAGCCTGCTGCGCGTGCCCGACCATTCGGGCTCGGCCAGCCTGTTCTGGTCCGGCGATCGGCTCTCGGGCGCGCTCACGGTCCGCGGCGAGTCCAGCCAGGCCGACACCGACCTCGACGGGTTCTCGCGGGTGCGCCGCAAGGGCTTCGTCGTCGCCGATGTCGCCGGCGCGTGGAAGCTCACCGAGCGGATCAGCCTCACCGGCCGGATCGAGAACCTGGCGGACGCCCGCTACCAGGAAGCCTTTGGCTACCGCGAGCCGGGGCGGAGCGTGTTCGTGGGGGTGCGGGTCAGCGACTAAGCCGCCCAGCGGGCGATGTCCTGGCGTCCCTGCAGGACGTCCAGGACGTCGGCCATGGAGAAGTCGGGGTCGGCGGCGTGGAGGGCGCCGTAGACGGCTTCGGCGAAGGCCAGGTCCGCGCGTGTCTTGATGCGCCAGTCGAGGCTGGACCAGTCGCGGGCGGCGAGCCGGTGCGCCTGGGAATAGCGATCCGGCCGGGCGCGCAGCTGGGCCATGGGCGAGACGGCGGCGGCGGTGGCTGCATCGTTCAGGCCGGCGGAGTCCCAAAGGGCGGCTGCGGCGGCGACCTCCACCTCCAGGCCCTTGGGGAAGGTCCGCTGCACACGGTTCGAGGTGTAGGCCGCGCCGCTGGTGCGGGCCTTGCGCACCGCGGCGTCGATGATCCCTGGGTCGACGAAGGGCGAGTCTCCCTTCAGCCGCACGACGCCGGTCACCGGGCCCGCCGCGTCCACGCAGCGCATGAAGCGCTCGGTGAGGTTGGCGGCCGAGCCGCGGAACACCGTCTGGCCGCGGGAGACGAGGAAGCTGGCCAGGATGTCGTCGGCCGGCTCGTCGCTGGTGGCGACCACCATCTTGTCGATGCTGCGGGCCTGGCGAATCCGTTCGAGCTGGCGCCAGACCATCGGCTCGCCGCGCAGCGGGGCCATCGCCTTGCCGGGCAGGCGCAGCGTGGTCATCCGGACCTGCAAAATAGCGAGCATCATCGGCTGGGGCTCCAGAGGGGCCCCGCCGGAAGCGGTGGGGCCAGGTTTAAGCCGCCGCCCACGACCGGGAGTCGATCACCGACGCATCGTCCAGGGCCATGTCGTCCCAGTCGAGGTCGGGGGGCGGGCTGGAGGCCGCGGCGATCACCGCGGAGAGCTCGGCGGGAGAGGTGACGCCCACCAGCACGGCGGCGGCCTCGGGGCGCGACAGGGCGAAACCGAGCGCGGCCTGCAGCGGGTCCGAGCGACCTTCGGCGATCAGCCGGCGGGCCCTCGAGATGCGGGCGGCGGCCCCCTTCAACTGCGAGGGCACCCGGTCGGGCGGCAGGAAGAGCAGGCCGTTGAGGAAGATGGAGCGCAGGTGGACCTCGATGCCGAGGCCGGCGATCTCGGCCAGGGCGCCGTTCACCAGCAGCCGCTGGTCCAGCAGGCTGGCCGGCGCCTGCACCACGTCAGGGCGGAAGCGGCGGGCCAGGCCCACGGGATCGTCCGAGGCGAAGACGGTGAAGCCGATCTTCTTGCAGACGCCCTGATCCTTCAGGCGCAGCAGGCGCGTCCACAGCGCCAGGCCGTTGTCGCCGAACAGGTCGGAGGCGGTGGGCACCAGCACGGTGTCGCAGCTGTCGATCCCCAGGCGGCGCAGGCTGGCGATCATCTCGCGCTCCACCACGTCCGGACCCTTATCGGCGCGCACGGTCGAGACGGCGACGCGGAACGGCACGGGACGGGGCATCAGCTGGCCGAGCGTCGCCTCGTTCTGGGGCGCACGGGTGCCGATGTCGAGCACGCCAAGGCCCGCACGGGCGGCGATCTGCAGGATGTCCTTCACCTGCTCGGCAGGCGAGCGGCCGCGCAGCCCGGGACCGTCTTCCAGGGGGAACTGGGCGGTGCCGATGCCGAGCTTTGCGAGAGGAGAATTCATCGGTTGGCCGTCGCCCGTAGTAAGTAAGGGGTTGCAGGGCCACCTTGGTCCAAAGGGATAAAGAACCCGTATCTGAAGCCTGAATCGGAAGTTAAGTCGCACCATGCTGGACCCCTTGCCCGAGTGGCCGACCTTTGGATTGGCCGAGGACGTGCGTCCGGTGCTGGTCCAGGCGCAAGCCTCTGGAAAGACGCTGGTCCTGGCGACGCTTGTGGCGCTGGAGGGCGGCGGGCCGCGGCCCGTCGGCACCCAGATGGTGTTCGCCGAGGGCCTGGTCGCCGGCTATTTTTCCGGCGGCTGCGTGGAGGGCGACATCGCCGGCCACGCCGCCCAGTGCCTCGAGGATGGGGAGCCGCGGCGGCTGGTCTATGGCGAGGGCAGCCCCTGGCCGGACATCCGCCTGCTTTGCGGCGCACGCATCGAGGTCTTCCTGGAACGGGTGGCGACGGACGATGCGGCGCTGGCTGAGCTGCTGCGCCTGACCGCCGCGCGCCGGCCGGCCCTGTGGGTCAGCGACGGCAAGCGCCGGGTCTGCGGCCCGCCGGGCGAAGCAACCATGTGGAAGGAGGCGATCACCCGCCCCTATGAGCCGGTCCCGCGCCTGGTGGTGGTGGGCTGGGATCCGGCGGCGCTGGCCATCGCCGCGCTCGGCGCGCAGGCAGGCTTCGAGACCAGCCTGATCCGGCCGAAGGGCCCGGAGACGCCGCCGCCGATCCCCGGAGTCGCCTATCTGCGCGGCGAGCCGGGCGAGGCGCTGGCGAGCGTCGGCCTGGACGCCTGGACCTCGGTGGCCGTGGCGACCCACGACCTGGAGACCGATCAGGCGGCGCTGCGGGCGGCGCTGCCGTCGGACGCGGGTTATGTGGGCCTGCTGGGCGCGCGGGCGCGGCTGCCGGAGCGGTTGGCGCGGCTGCGCGCCAGCAGCGTGACGGAAAGCGCCATCGCGCGGCTGCACGCGCCGATCGGGCTGGATCTCGGCGGCGCCAAGGCCCCGTGGGAGGTGGCGGTGTCGGTGATCGGCGAGATCACCGCCCTGCGCTATGCGCGGGCCAGCGGCAGCACCTCGACGAGCCCGCCGGCCTCGACGGCCGGAGCGCCGGCGGGCCGGCGGAGCAGCGCGTCCGCCTGAGCGAAGACGCTGACCAGGGATGAGTCCTGGTCGCGATAGGGGGTGGCGCGGAGTTCGCCCTCCTGGAAGGACAGCCTGGCCCGCATCCAGTGCTCGCGCGGGCCGTTGGCGGCCAGCGGCTGGGCCGTACGAGCTGACACGATCGGCAAGCCCGGATCGGCGCCCTGCAAGACCGACAGGATCGGCCGCAGGAACAGCTCGGCGCAGACGAAGGCCGAGGCGGGGTTGCCGGGCAGGCCCAGGAAGCGGCGCCCATCGCCCAGGGTCCCAAAGAAGGTGGGCTTGCCGGGCCGCACCGCGACGCTCTCCACGACCGGCTGGAAGCCGAGGACGCCGGCGGCGGCGCGGACCAGGTCGTGGTCGCCCACCGAGGCGCCGCCGACGGTCACGACGAGGTCGGCGTCGGCGGTGCGGATGGCGGCGATCACCGCCTCCAGTTCGTCGCGGACCGGGCGGTGGCGGCTGACGTCCCCACCCCACGCCTCGATCATCACCGCCAGGGCCGGCGCGCCGGAGTCGTAGATCTGGAACGGGCCCGGCTCGGCCGGCGCCTCGACGATCTCTTCGCCGGTGGAGAGGACGGCGACGCGGGGGCGGCGGGCGGCCGACACTTCGGCGCGCCCGGCGGAGGCCGCCAGAGACAGCCGCCACGGATCCAGCCGAACGCCTCTGGAGAGCAGCGCCGCGCCGGCTTTGAAATCCCCGCCGCGCGGCCGGACGTTGGCGCCGGGCTCAGCCTGCGGGACCTGCACCGTGCCGCCGTCGCGCTGCGCATCCTCCTGGATCACCACCGCGTCGGCGCCGGCGGGGACCGCCGCGCCGGTGAAGATCCGCACCGCCTCGCCCTTCCCGAGCGCGCCTTCGTAGCCGTGGCCCGCTGCGCTCTCGCCGGCGATCCGCAAGGTCCCGGGCGTGTCGGCGGCGCGCACCGCCCACCCGTCCATGGCCGAGGCGTCGAACGGCGGCTGGTCGCGGCGGGCGGCGACATCCTCGGCCAACACCCGGCCGGCGGCCTGGGTCAGCGGAACGCTCTGCGCGGGCAGCGGCGACACCTGCGCCAGCATCCGGGCGCGGGCGTCGTCGACGGTGAGCAGCCTCATTCGGCGCGCCAGTCGCCCGAGGCGCCGCCGGACTTCTCCACCAGGCGCACGGCCTCGATGGTCATGCCCTTCTCGGCGGCTTTGAGCATGTCGTAGATGGTCAGGCAGGCCACCGAGACGGCGGTCAGCGCCTCCATCTCGACGCCCGTCTGGCCGGTGGTGCGGACCCGGGCGGCGACGGCCAGCCCCTCGTCCACCGGCTCGACCCGGACCTCGACCTGGCTGATCGCCAGCGGGTGGCAGAGGGGGATCAGCTCGCTGGTCTTCTTGGCGGCCATGATGCCCGCGATCTCGGCCACGGCGCGCACGTCGCCCTTCTTGGCCTCGCCGGAGACGGCCAGCGCCTTGGTTTCGGGCTTCATGCGGACGAGGCCGGCGGCGGCGGCGACGCGGGTGGTGTGGGCCTTGCCCGAGACGTCGACCATCACCGGCCGGCCGCTCTCGTCCATGTGCGTCAGGCGGCTCATTGCTCCAGCAGCCGCGGCATCAGCTCGACCATGTTGCAGGGCCCGTGGCGGGAATCCAACTGGGGGGCGATGACCTTGTCCCAGCCATCCTTTACCGCTCCGTTCGAGCCGGGCAGGCAGAAGACGAAGACGCCCTCGACGATGCCCGCGCAGGCCCTCGACTGCAGGGTGGAGAGGCCCACGGACTGATAGCTGACCAGGTGGAACACCACCGAGAAGCCGTCCAACTCCTTGTCGAACAGCGGGCGCAGGGCTTCGACGGTCACATCCCGGCCGGTGATGCCGGTGCCGCCGGTCGTCACGATGGCGTCGATGGTGCGCGAGGCGACCCAGGCCTTCACCTGCTCGCGGATCAGGGTGATGTCGTCCCGGACAATGGCCTTCTCCGCCAGCACATGGCCGGCCCCGGTCACCCGCTCGCCGAGCAGCTTGCCGGAGGTGTCGGTGGCCTCGTCGCGGGTGTCGGAGACGGTCAGCACGGCGATGCGGACGGGGGTGAACAGCCGGCTTTCGTCGATCCTGCCGCCGGGAAGGAGGGCGTTCATGAGGTCTCCTGTTCAGCATCCCAGCGGGCCGCGTCCGCATAGTCCTCGGGCCGGGGCTCGATCCAGCGGGCGCCTGCGGGGCCGTGCTCCTTCTTCCAGAACGGGGCGCGGCTCTTCAAGTAGTCCATCAGGAAGTCGCAGGCCTCGAAGGCTTCACGCCGGTGGCCCGAGGCGGTCGCCACAAAGACGATCGGCTCCCCGGGTTCGATCTGGCCCACGCGATGAACGATCAGCAGGTCGTCGAGGGCCCACCGCCGGCGCGCCTCTTCGGCGATCTTGCCGATCTGCGCCTCCGTGAAGCCTGGATAGGCCTCAAGCTCCAGGATCTTCGTCTCGCCCTTCTCCGCCCGGGCGATGCCGGTGAACGTCGCCACCGCGCCCGTTTCCAAGCGACCCTGGGCGAAGCGCGTCAGCAGCGCGCCCGGTTCGAATCGCTCGGGCTGCAGGGAAATCATCCGCCGCTCATCGGCGGCAGGAAGGCGACCTCGGACCTGGCCGAGAGCTGCGCATCACCGCGCACGATCTGCTGGTCCAGAGCCACCTGCACGCCGGCTCCGGCCAGGGCCTCGCCGAGGCGGGCGTCCTCGGCGGCGAGGCGCTGCTTCAGCTCGGCGATGGAGGCCGGCGGCGGCTCCAGGTCACGCTCGCGCCAGCCGGCGAGGTCGCGAAGGGGGCCAAACAGCAGGACGCGGGCCACGGCTCAGCCCCCGGTGGTCGACATGTGCCGGGCCACGGCCGGCGCGGCCGCGCGGCCGATCTGAAAGTCATGCCCCTTGGGCTTGGCGTCGACGGCGAGGCGTATGGCTTCGGGCAGGTCCGCGTCGCTGCCGCCGGCCCGCAGCACGGCGCGCAGGTCCGAGGCGTCCTCGCGGCCGAGGCAGGTGTGCAAGGTGCCGGTGCAGGTCAGCCGCACCCGGTTGCAGCTTTCACAGAAGTTGTGGCTGAGCGGGGTGATGAAGCCGAGCCGCCCGCCGGTCTCGGCGACGCGGACGTAACGAGCCGGGCCGCCGGTGTTGAGCGGGATGTCCTCCAGCGTCCAGAAGCTCTCCAACTCGCGGCGCACGTCGCGCAGGGAGAGGTACTGGTCGGTGCGGTCGGCCTCGATCTCGCCCAGCGGCATGGTTTCGATGAGGGTGGCGTCCAGGCCCCGGCCATGGGCCCACGCAATCAGGCCGGGCAGTTCGGCGGCGTTGTCGTCCTTCAGGGCGACGGCGTTGATCTTCACCGACAGGCCGGCGGCCTGGGCCGCGTCGATCCCGGCCAGCACCTTGGCGACGTCGCCGCCGCGGGTGAGCGTGCGGAACAGGTCGGGCTTCAGGGTGTCGAGCGAGACGTTGATCCGCTTCACGCCGAAACGGGCGAGGTCGGCGGCGAATTCGGTGAGCCGCGTGCCGTTGGTGGTGAGCGTCAGCTCCTCCAGCGCGCCGGACGCCAGGTGCCGCGAGAGCCTCTCCACCAGGGTCATGAAGCCCTTGCGGACCAGCGGCTCGCCACCGGAGAGGCGCAGCTTCTTCACGCCCAGCCCCACGAATGCCGAGGCGATGCGGTCCAGCTCCTCGAGGGTGAGCACTTGGGCCTTCGGCAGGAAGGTCATGTGCTCGGCCATGCAGTAGACGCAGCGCAGGTCGCAGCGGTCGGTGACCGACACGCGCAGATAGGTCACCGTCCGGCCGAAGGCGTCGACCAGGGGTTTGGCTTGCGCGGGCGAGGCGTCGTAGGGCGTCATGCTGCACGACAACATAGAGAGGAACGCAGGTTGGCGACAGGGGCAGGCGGGACGCAGGCGCTGGAAGCGGTGGTGCTGGCCGCCGGAACAGGCAGCCGGTTCGGCGGCGGCAAGCTGCTGGCGCCTTTTCGTGACGGCGTACTGCTCGACGGCGCCCTGGCCGCGGCGTTCGCCGGGCCGGTCCGCGATGTGTGGGTGGTCACCGGCGCCGATGCGGAGGCGGTGGGCGACGCGGCGCGGGCGTTCGCCGACCGGACCGGCGAGTCCGAACGCTTGCGCCTCGTCCACGCGACCGAACACGCCGAGGGCATGGGCGCTTCGCTGCGCACCGCCATCGCCGCGCTGCCGGCGGACGCCGCCGGCGCGTTTGTCTTTCTCGGCGACATGCCGCGCGTGCCGCTTGCGGTCCTTCCCCAACTCGCCGACGCCCTCTCCGCCGGCGCCCCCGCCGCGGCCCCGGCCTGGCAGGGCCGCAGAGGCAACCCCGTGCTCCTCGGCCGGCCGCTATTCTCCCGACTCCTCGCCCTCACCGGCGATCAGGGCGCGAGGGCCGTCCTCCAGGCCCTCGGCGACCGGCTGGCCCTCGTCGACGCCCCCGACGACGGCGTGCTCTTCGACGTGGACGAGCGGGGGGATCTCAATGCCGTCATCCCGGACGGCCGATAGGCCGATCCGGGACCCAGGGTGCGCCGCTCTGGCGTCCCTCTCCGCTTCAGTCCGGCCGGGATGACGGGGAAGTTTACGCCTTCACCATCGGCAGGCTCAGCGAAGGCTGGCCCGTCGCTGCGAGAATGGCGTTGGCCACCGCCGGGCCGATCGGCGGGGTGCCGGGCTCGCCGACGCCGGTGGGGGGCGCGCCCGCCGCTTGCGGCAGGATGTAGGTCTCCACCGTCGGCGCCTCGGAATTGCGCAGCACGCGGTAGCCGTCGAAGTTGGTCTGCTCGACCTTGCCGTCCTTCAGGGTGATCTGGCCGTAGAGCACGGCCGAGAGGCCGTAGCAGACGCCGCCCTCCACCTGCGAGGCGACCTGGTTCGGCGAGATGGCCGTGCCGCAGTCGATGGCCGCGACCACCCGCCCGACCTTGGGCGCGCCGTCGGCGATCTGCACCTCGGCCACCTCGGCGACCACTGAGCCGAAGGATTCGTGCACGGCGATCCCGCGGCTGACGCCGGCCGCCAGCGGATTCGTCCAACCGGACTTCTCGGCGACCAGGTCGAGCACCGCCAGGTGGCGTTTCGCGCCGGCCTTCGTGAGCAGCGCCCGGCGGTATTCCAGCGGGTCCTTGCCGGCCTTGCGGGCCAGCTGGTCGATGGTGTGCTCCATCGCATAGGCGGTGTGGGTGTGGCCCACCGATCGCCACCAGAGCACCGGCACGCCTACGTCGGCATGCAGCACCTGGGCGTCCACGTGCGGCGTCGCCGTCAGGTAGGGCGAGCCGCCCACCCCCTCGACTGAGCTTTGATCGACGCCCTTCGCGGGCATCGGCGAGCCCTTCATGATCGATTGGGTGACGATGCGGTGCGTCCAGCTGACCGGGAAGCCTTCGGCGTCGGTGACGACCCGCACCCGGTGGTGGACCAGCGGCCGGTAGTGGCCGGCGGCCATGTCGTCCTCGCGGGTCCACACCAGCTTCACGGGCCGACCGTTCGTTTTCTTCGCCACGTGCAGGCACTCGGCCACGTAGTCGGAGGAGAAGTTGGCCCGCCGGCCGAACGAGCCGCCGGCGTAAACCGTCTCGATCTCAATGGCGCCGGGCAGCGCGGCCAGGATCTTGGCGGCGTTGAGCTGGTCCAGCGTCGGCGCCTGGGAGCCGAAGGTCAGCTTGCGCTTCCCGTTGCCGATCTCGGCCACGCAGTTCATCGGCTCCATGGCCGCGTGCGCGAGGTACGGGAAGTCGTAAGTCGCCTCCAACACCTGCCCGCCGGCTGCGGGCGCTGTCCCGCGGGTCTCGAACGCCTCCCACTTCAAGCCCTCGGGCGGGGCCTTGCCCGACGCCAGCTCGCGGTATTCAGCGAGCAGCTGGTCGGTGCCGCGGGTTTCCGCCTTGGCGTCGTCCCAGACGACCTTCAGCGCATCGCGTCCCTGCTTGGCGGCCCAGGTGGTTTCGGCGACCACGGCGACGCCCGTGGGGACCTGGAAGACGTCCACGACGCCCGGGACCTTGCGCGCCTGCGCGGCGTCGAAGCTCTTCACCGTGCCGCCGAACCGGTCTGGGTGGGCGACCATGGCGACCAGCATGTTCGGCAGGCGCACGTCCTGGGTGAACCTCGCCTGGCCGGTGGCCTTGAGCGCCGCGTCCTTGCGCCGGACCCGGTCCGTGCCGACCAGGGTGAAGGTCTTGGGATCCTTCAGGGTCGGCGACTGCGGCGGGGTCACCTGGGCCGCGTCCCCCATCAGTTCGCCGAAGCCGGCCGACTTGCCGGAGGCCGTGTGGCTGACCACGCCGTCGGCGACGGCGATCTCGCCGGCTGGCACGCCCCACTTAGTCGCCGCGGCCTGCACGAACATCGCGCGGGCCGAGGCCGCGGCGTGGCGCAGCGGCGCCCAGGAGGAGGCGATGGCGGTGGAGCCGCCGGTCAGTTGCAGGCCCAGCGCAGGGTTGGCGTAGAGCTTGGCGTTGGCCGGCGCCTGCTCGATGCGGACCTTGTCCCAGTCGGCGCCCAGCTCCTCGGCGACGATGGCGGCCAGGCCCGCGTGGCTGCCCTGGCCGAACTCGATGTGTTTGTTGACGACGGTCACCGCCCCGTCGGCGGCGATCTTGATGAAGGGCCCAAAGGCGCCAGGCTTGATGTTGCTGCCGGCGCTGAGCGCATCGGCCGGCGAGCAGCCGACCAGCAGGGCGCCGCCGGTCATGGTGGCGCCGATCAGAAAGCCGCGGCGGCTGGTGGAGGGGGGCATCGCCATCGTCCTCACGCCTGGGCCTTGGCGGCGGGGGCGTGGCCCGCCGCGTCCTTGATGGCCGCGCGCACCCGCTGGTAGGTCCCGCAGCGGCAGATGTTGCCGTCCATCGCCGCGTCGATGTCGGCGTCGTTCGGCTTCGGGGTCGTCGTCAGCAGGGCGACGGCCGACATGATCTGGCCCGACTGGCAGTAGCCGCACTGGGAGACGTCGTGCTTCACCCAGGCCTGTTGCACCGGGTGCTGGCCGCCCAGGCCCTCCACGGTGGTCAGCTTCATCGCCCCGATCACCGAGAGCGGCGTCGAGCAAGCGCGGATCGGCTGGCCGTCGGCGAGCACCGTGCAGGCGCCGCACAGCGCGACCCCGCATCCGTACTTCGGTCCGGTCAGCCCCAGTTCATCTCGCAGCACCCAAAGAACGGGGGTGTCCGGCGCGGCGGTCACCTGCACCTGCCGTCCGTTCACGTCCAGGGTCGTGGCCATTCTCGTCCTCCCCGACGACACAATGGCGCAATCCTAACGGTGTTCAGGTGCGCCGTTAACCTGGGACTGACGGCGATGGGGCTGTATGGAGCGCCGCCCGGGTGCGGCAAATTGGGAGAGACATTCGGATGCGGTCGGCGATCTTCGCCCTTGTTATCGGCCTGACGGCCACCCCCGCCCTGGCGGCGGACGGCGCCCAGCTGTTCAACGCCCAGTGCAAGATGTGCCACCAGGCGGCGACGGGCCCGCTGGCCCCGACGCTTTCGGGCGTCGCCGGCGCGAAGATCGCGTCCAAGCCGGGGTTCAACTATTCGCCGGCCTTGAAGGCGAAGAGCTCCCAGACCTGGACCGACGCCAACCTCGACGCCTACCTGGCCAACCCGGCCGGCTTTGCGCCCGGCACGCGGATGATGGTCAAGGTCGCCAAGCCCGAGGACCGCAAGGCCCTCGTCGGGTACATGAAGACCCTGAAATAGCGCCGCCAACTCGTCAGCGGCGGGTCCAGGGTCTATGATTCGGCCATGGACGCCTTCCCCGCCTACTTCCCGCTGGCTGGCAAGAAGGTGGTGATCGCCGGCACGGGCGAAGCCGCCGAGGCCAAGGCGCGGCTGTTCGAGGGATCACCCGCCCGGGTCATGCGGCTGGAGGGCGCGCCGGCGCTGAAGCCCCACGCCTACATCGGCGCGCGACTGGTGTTCATCGCCTCCGACGACGACCACTTCGTCGAGCTGGCGCTGAAGGCCGCCCGCTCCGCCGGCGCGCTGATCAACGTGCCGGATCATCCCGAACTCTGCGACTTCACCACGCCCGCGGTCATCGACCGCGGCGAGGTGGTGGCCGCGGTCGGCACCGGCGGCGCCTCGCCCATGCTGGCCACCCTGCTGCGCGGCGACATCGAGGCCCGGGTGCCGGAAGGCGCCGGCCGGGTCGCCGCCCTGTTCCGCACGTTCCAGGACGAGGTTCGCAGGGCCCTGCCCGAGCCGCACCAAAGGCGCGCCTTCCTGCGCGAGGCGCTTCTGGGGCCGGCCGCCGCCGCCGCTGCGGCCGGCGACATGGATGAGGCCGCCGCACTGTTCCGCCAAGCCTTGGCCGAGGGGCCGACGTCGCTGGGCCGGGTGGTGTTCGTCCGGGGGCGCGGACCTGCCGACCTGCTGACGCTGCGCGCCGCCCGTGCGCTGGCCGCCGCCGACGTGCTGGCGCCCGATCCGGCCGTGGACGCGGACGTCATGGCCCTGGCCCGCCGTGACGCCGAGCGGCTGACGCCGGCCCTGGCCATCGCCGAGCGCCTTGCCGCGCTCGCCTCCGAAGGCAAGCGGGTGGTGCGGGTCACGAGCGGGCCGCCGGATCCGGACGAGATCGGCGCGCTGAAGGCCTCGGGCGTCACCGTCGAGCTCACGCCCGTGGCGGAGGCGAGGTGAGCGGACTGACGGCGGACGACCTCGCCGCGGTCGCACTCTCGCTGCAGGTCGCGCTGGCCGCGACGTTGTTCGGCCTGCCGTTGGCGGTGCTCGCGGCGGCGGCGCTGGCGCGGGGGCGGTTC
>NZ_DATAGM010000300.1:0-12878 GCF_036263695.1 Phenylobacterium sp. | reverse complement strand
GCGCGGGTGCACGACTGGGCCATTCCGCAACGGGAGTACGACCGGCAGCTCGCTCGCCGCGGCCGGCTATACGCTTACGAGGCGCTGGCGCCGGTCACGACCGCGCTGGTGGTCGTCGATATGGTGCCGTTCTTCACGCGCGAGAGCCCCTACTGCCGCGGCGTCATTCCCAACATCAATGCGCTGGCGACGGCGTTGCGTTCGGCCGGGGGGACCATCGCCTGGGTGCTGCCCTCCGCAGACGCCCGCTCCGCCGCCCATGCGGCCGAGTTCTTCGGCCCGGCGGTGGCGAAGCTGTATGCCGCTTCCGGGGGCGAAGGCGCCTTGCCGAGCCGGTTGGCCCCGGAACTGGAGAGTCTTCCCGACGACCTGTTCGTCGAGAAGACCGCCGCCAGCGCCTTCTTCCCCGGCCGCTCGGACCTGCACGAGCGGCTGCAGGCGCTGGGGGTCGACACGGTGATCGTCACCGGCACGGTGACCAACGTCTGCTGCGAAGGCACGGCCCGCGACGCCAGCACGCTCGGGTACCGGGTGATCATGGCGGCCGACGGGTGCGCGACCGTCAACGACGCCATGCATAACGCGACCCTGACGACGGTCTACCGCTCGTTCGGCGACGTACGAACCACAGCGGAGATCCTAGCTTTTCTCAGTTGAGGAGATAGGCCGCGACGAAGACGCCTCCTGATCAACGCACCAGACTCCCGCCCATCGCGCCTCTGTGCTATAGTCCCACCTAAATACCAGAAAAGGTGGAGGAAATTCGATGGCGGACTTTGGCGGTCCTGATCTCGAGGCGTTCCGGGTCGAGGCCCGCCAGTGGCTGGACGCCAATTTCCCGAAGAGCCTTCGCGGCGCTGACGACATGACGCCCGGCGAGGGTCCGGCCTCGGAGACCGAAGACCGCAAGCGGTGGAAGCAGGCGATGGCCGAGAAGGGGTGGGGCACGCCCACCTGGCCGCGGCAGTACGGCGGGGCCGAGCTTTCCGGGCCCGAGGCGGTGGTGCTGGCCGATGAGATGAACCGGATCGGGGCCTACAACCCGATGGCCGGCATGGGCGTGTCGATGATCGGGCCGACCCTGCTGGAATACGGCACGGAGGACCAGAAGCAGCGCCACCTGCCGCCGATCGTGCGCGGCGAGATCCGCTGGTGCCAGGGCTATTCGGAGCCGGGCGCCGGCTCCGACCTCGCCTCGCTCCAGACCCGCTGCGAAGACGCGGGCGACCACTGGCGGATCAACGGCCAGAAGATCTGGACCTCCGGCGCGCAGTACGCCGACTGGTGCTTCTGCCTGGTGCGCACGGACACGACGAAGAAGCACGAGGGCATCAGCTTCGTGCTGATCAACATGCACCAGCCCGGCGTGGAAGTTCGCCCGATCAAGCTGATCGCCGGCCACTCGCCCTTCTGCGAGACCTTCTTCACCGACGCCCGGGCCGAGAAGAACGACATGGTCGGGCCGCTGAACGGCGGCTGGACCGTCGGAAAGCGGCTGCTGCAGTTCGAGCGCTCCGGCTCTTCGCGCCCGCGCGGTGAGGCCGGCCCGACGCCGGCCGAGCTCGCCAAGCAGTACGTCGGCGTGGACGAGAAGGGCCGCATCGCCGACGTCGACCTTCGCAGCCGGATCGCCGCCAACGACATCGACCGGCACGCCTTCGTGCTGACGCAGTACCGGGCCATCGCTGAGGCCAAGGGCAACCAGAGCCCGTCGGCCGCCACCTCGATCATGAAGAACGCCAACACCGTCATCACCCAGCAGCGCCAGGAGCTGACCATCGAGCTGATGGGCTATCACGGACTGGGCTGGGACGGCGACGACTTCAGCGAACTGGAGCGGAGCACAGTTCGGAGTTGGCTGAGCGGCAAGGCCACGACTATCTTCGCCGGGTCCTACGAAGTACAGAACAACATCATTTCGAAGCGGATCCTGGGGCTTCCCGACACCACCCAGTCCAACTGACCATCCGGCCCATTTGGCCGGGCAACGAACAAGAGATTTTGGAGGATTTCCCATATGGCCGATTTCGGCGGCACTGATTTGGACGCCTTCCGCGCCGAGGCGCGGGCCTGGCTCGAAGAGAATTTCCCGAAGTCCCTCCGCGGCGAGGACACCTACGGGCAAGAGGGCCCGGCCACCGAGACCGAGGACCGCAAGCGCTGGAAGCAGGCGATGGCGGACAAGGGCTGGGGCGCACCCACCTGGCCCAAGCAGTACGGCGGCGGCGGTCTCACGGGGCCGGAATCGCGCGTGCTGCAGCAGGAGATGAACCGCATCGGCGCCTACAACCCGGTGGCGGGCATGGGCACCTCGATGTTCGGCCCGACTCTGCTCGAGTACGGCACCGAGGAGCAGAAGCAGCGCCATATCCCGCCGATCGTGCGCGGCGAGCTGCGCTGGTGCCAGGGCTATTCCGAGCCGGGCGCCGGCTCCGACCTGGCCAGCCTGCAGACCAAGTGCGAGGACGCTGGCGACCACTGGGTGGTCAACGGCCAGAAGATCTGGACGTCGGGCGCGCAATACGCCGACTGGTGCTTCTGCCTGGTCCGCACCGACAACACCAAGAAGCATGAGGGCATCAGCTTCGTGCTGATCAACATGCACCAGCCCGGCGTCGAAGTGCGGCCGATCAAGCTGATCGCCGGCTCCTCGCCGTTCTGCGAGACCTTCTTCACCAACGCCCGCGTCGAGAAGAACGACATGGTCGGCCCGCTGCATGGCGGCTGGACCGTCGCCAAGCGGCTGCTGCAGCACGAGCGCTCGGGCCAGAGCGGCGGTCGGATGACCGGAGGCCAAGCCTCCGTCGCCGACATCGCCAAGAAGTACGTCGGCACGGACGAGAAGGGCCGCATCGCTGACCTGGATCTGCGCAGCCGTATCGCCGCCCACATGATCGACGCCAAGGCCCACAGCCTGACGCTCGCCCGCGCGGTGGCCGAGGCCAAGGGCAACCTGAACCCCAACGCCACCACCTCGGTGATGAAGAACTCCGGCACCCAGATCGGCCAGATGCGGTCCGAGTTGCTGGTGGAGATCATGGGTCACCAGGGCCTGGGCTGGGAGGGCGACGACTTCACCAAGGAAGAGCTGTCGACCGTGCGTCAGTGGCTCTCCGGCAAGGCGACGACGATCTTCGGCGGCTCCCAGGAGATCCAGAGCAACATCATCACCAAGCGGATCCTCGGCCTGCCCGAGTTGACGCAGAAGCAGTAGCGCCCGCTCCGGCCCGGCCGCTCCCCACTCTGCCGCAACGGCAGGCTGGAGCGGCCGGCTTGGCCGGTGTAACTGGGTGTTTTCGATTGAGACTTTTCAGGAGCTATTGATGGCCGACTTCGGCGGCAGCGATCTCGAGGCCCTTCGCAAGGAAGCGCGCGAATGGTTCGAGGCCAATTTCCCCCAATCCCTGCGGGGCAAGCCCAACCCCGCGATGCGCGAAGAGCGCGTCGAGCCCACGCCTGACCAGGACCTGTGGCGCCAGCGGATGGGCGAAAAGGGCTGGGGCGTTCCCACCTGGCCCAAGCAGTACGGCGGCGGCGGCCTGACCCCGGCCGAGGCGCGTGTCGTCCAGCAGGAGATGATGCGCATCGGCGCCTACAACCCCATCGGGGGCATGGGCGTGATGATGTTCGGCCCGACGCTGCTCGAGTACGGCAACGAAGAACAGAAGCAGCGCCACATTCCGCCGATCGTGCGCGGCGAGATCGCCTGGTGCCAGGGCTTCTCCGAGCCGGGCGCCGGCTCCGACCTGGCCTCGCTGCAGACCCGCGCCGAGGACAAGGGCGACCACTTTCTGGTCAACGGCCAGAAGATCTGGACCTCCGGCGCCCAATGGGCCGACTGGTGCTTCTGCCTGGTGCGCACCGACACGACGAAGAAGCACGAGGGCATTTCCTTCGTCCTCTTCGACATGAAGACGCCCGGCGTCGAAGTCCGCCCGATCAAGCTGATCGCCGGCTCCAGCCCCTTCTGCGAAACCTTCCTCACCGACGTGAAGGTGCCGAAGGAAAACCTGGTCGGTCCGCTGAACGGCGGCTGGACCATCGCCAAGCGCCTGCTGCAGCACGAGCGCAACAGCCTTTCGGGCGCCGGACCCGGCGGCGGCGGCATGGGCGGCCGGGGTCTGGCCAAGCTGGCCAAGGAATATGTCGGCGTGGACGAGAAGGGCCGGATCGCGGACGTCGATCTGCGCACCCGCATCGCCATCAACGACATGGACATGCGCGCCTTCCAGCAGACCGCCATGCGCGCGATGCTGGAGGCCCGCTCCAACCAGGGTCCCACCGCCGCGACCTCGATCATGAAGAACGCCGGCACCAAGACCCTGCAGGATCGCGCCGAACTGACCCTCGAGATCATGGGTCACCAGGGCCTCGGCTGGGAAGGCGACGCCTTCACTCAGGAGGAGCTGGCCGCGGTGCGGAACTGGCTGTTCGGCAAGGCCACCACGATCTACGGTGGCTCCCAAGAAGTGCAGAACAACATCATTTCCAAGCGGATCCTGGGTCTGCCGGATCTCACCCAACACAATTAAGCGACGCGACGATTTAAGAGAGGAAAGACGAGAAAATGGCGGTCCTGTCTGAAGAACAGAGCATGCTGCGCGACGCGGCCAAGAGCTGGGTCCAGGAAAAGAGCCCGGTCACGGCGTTCCGGAAGATGCGCGACAGCGGCGTCGAGCTTGGCTACGACGCCAACGCCTGGAACGAGATGGCCGAGATGGGCTGGGCCGGGGTGATCATCCCGGAAGAGTATGGCGGATCCAACTTCGGCTACCTGTCGATGGGCCTGATCCTCGAGGAGCTCGGCCGCACCCTGACCGCCTCCCCGCTGCTGGCCTCCGGCCTCGGCGCGGCGAGCGCCCTGGTGCTGGGCGGCACGGAAGAGCAGAAGTCCAACTGGCTGCCGAAAATCGCGGCCGGTGAAGCGGTGGGCACGCTGGCGGTCGACGAAGGCGCCCACCACGCGCCGGAGAAGGTCGCCCTGAAGGCCGAGAAGAGCGGCGACGGCTACACCCTGAACGGCACGAAGACCTTCGTGCTCGAAGGCCTGGCCGCCAACGTCTACATCGTCTCGGCCCGCACCAGCGGCGCCCCGGGCGAGGCCAACGGCATCACCCTGTTCGTGGT
Organism: Phenylobacterium sp.; assembly: GCF_036263695.1. Taxonomy (GTDB): domain Bacteria; phylum Pseudomonadota; class Alphaproteobacteria; order Caulobacterales; family Caulobacteraceae; genus Phenylobacterium. The sequence continues at coordinate 7,751 of NZ_DATAGM010000300.1, read as the reverse complement.
GCCCGCGGACGCGGCCGGCATCTCGAAGAAGCGCCTGTCGCTGGCCGACAGCCGCGGCGCGGCCAACGTCACCTTCGAAAACGTCAAGGTCGGCGCCGACGCCGTCCTGGGCGAAGAAGGTAACGGCTACCCGCTGCTCGAGAAGGTGCTCGACCGGGCCCGCGCGGGCCTGGCCGCCGAAATGCTCGGCTCGGCCGTCCAGGCCTTCGAGGTCACCCTCGAGTACCTGAAGACCCGGGTTCAGTTCGGCCAGGTGATCGGCTCCTTCCAGGCGCTGCAGCACCGCGCGGCCAAGATGTTCACCGACCTCGAGCTGTCCCGCTCGGCCGTCGAAGCCGCCCTCCAGGCCATCGACGCCGACACCCCGGACGTGCCCGAGCTGGTGAGCCTGGCCAAGGCCAAGATGGGCGACACCTTCCACCTGGTGTCGAACGAAATGGTCCAGATGCATGGCGGCATCGGCATGACCGACGCCCACGACGCCGGCTTCTACCTGAAGCGGGCCCGAGCCGCGGAAGCGGCCTTCGGCAACCAGGCCTATCACCGCGACCGCTACGCGCGGATCAATGGCTACTGAGCCGCATCGGCCGGCCTGAGCGCCGGACCGACGGCTGTGTTTCAAGAGCCCCTCCGGCGCGAGCCGGAGGGGTTTCTCTTTGGGGCTCAGAACAGCTCGGGATGGGCCGCCTTCAGGCGGGCGCCGAGGCGGCGCGAACCGGCCAGGGTCAAGTGGCCGGAGTCGAAGTAGAGGTAGTCGCCATCCGGCGAGAGGATGTGGCAGGCGAGCTCCGCCCCGCACTGGGCGTCCAGGACGCTGACGTAGCGGACGCCGGGGAAGGCCTGCTCGGCGAAGAAGGCCTTGAGCTTGCGGTCGCGCTCGACCCTGGCGAGATCCTGATGGCCCGCCGCAAAGCCGTTGATGCCCGAGACGCTGACGTGGCGGCGTCCCTGGGCCGCCTTGGAGATCGCCAGCACGTCGTCGGTGAACGTCATCTTCGGCCCGAACACGACAATCGGGGCGGCAGTCACGCGACGGAGCTTTCGGATCATCTCCGCCAAGCCCTGCAGGTCGTCCCTGGCCCAATGGTCGTGCAGCAGGACCAGGTCCGCCTGCTGCAGGGCGTTGCTGCGCAGGACCGCCTCCAGCCGCTCCGCGCAGAGGGCGGCGTTTGCGGGCTCCACCGGATTGTGCCCGAAGTTCACGCACAGCTGGGTGGTGCCGAGCAGCTTCACCTCGCCGGGATAACCGTTCTCGGTCAGGGCGTAGGCGAGGTCGTAGGCGTGGGAGTTGCCGACGATCAGCGTCCGCCGAGCCGCCTCGTTGGCGGAGAACGTCGCCTTGGCCGCCGGCAGATCGCGCCAGTAGCGGGCCCGTTCGGCCAGCAACTCCTCCTGCGTCAGCAGCGCATAAGGGAAGCGGGCGGGAACGCCGTCCCTCAGGTGGATCGCCGCGGGCGCGGCGATCAGCAGGGCGGCGAGCAGGCCCCCCACCGCGACGGCCGGCGCCTCGCGCCTGGCCAGCCGCAGCCGGAACCCGCGCTCGAACAGGGCCCAGCTGATCCAGCCCAGAAGCAGCGAGCCGGCCACCACGCCGGCCATCACGGCTGGGGTGAACTCCACCCGCGAATAGCGCAGGAAGCTGACCAGCGGCCAATGCCACAGATAGACCGAGTAGGAGATCCGTCCGACGAACACGAGGGGCGCGGCGGAGAGGCCCATGCTGACCCAGTTGCGGCCCAGCCCCCCGGCGCCGATCAGCAGGGCCGCGCCGAGGCACGGCGCCAGGGCGAAAAGGCCCGGGAAGGGGGAGCCGGCGTCCAGCCAGAGCGCGGAGCTCAGCACCAGCGCGAGCCCGCCGACGCCCGCCGCGGCCGCGAGCCCGGGCCGGTCCCCTGCCCTAGCGCGCCCGAACACCAGGAACAGCAGGGCGCCCACCAGGAATTCGCCGGCCCGCTGGGGCAGCAGGAAATAAGCGGCTGAGGAGCCCTGCGCGACGCCGTATTGCGCCAGGATGAAGGACGCCGCGGTCAGCCCGAGGATCACACCCAGCCGCAGCCGCCCCGACTTCAGCTTCATCAGCAGCAGCAGGGCGGCCGGCCAGATGAGGTAGAACTGCTCCTCCAGCGACAGCGACCACACGTGCAGCAGCGGCAGCGAGGCCGCGTCTGGCGAGAAGTAGCCGCCCGAGGTCTGCCAGAAGTAGACGTTGGCCCCCAGCGCGACGGCGCTGAGGACGCTCTGCGCCAGGCCGCTGTAGTCGCTGGGGATCAACAGCCACCAGCCGGCGATCAGCACCGCCAGCATCATCGCATAGAGCGCCGGCAGCAGCCGCTCGGCGCGCCGCACGTAGAAGGTCCGCAGCGAGAACTCGCCCCGCTCACGCTGGACGGCGATCAGGGCGGTGATCAGGAAGCCGGAGATGACGCAGAACACGTCCACGCCGACGAAGCCGCCCGACACCAGCGCAAACCCGGCGTGGTTCAGCACCACCAGCATCACCGCCAGCGCGCGCAGCCCGTCGATGTCCGGCCGGTAGTCCAGCGTCCGGACCCGCGGGTCCGTCCCGCCGGCCCCGCCTGCCGCCGCAGCTGCGCCCAATTCCGGCTCCCGGTTCTTCACCCCTTCAGGAGACTGCCTTAGCCGACTCGCCGGCTTGGCGCCTCAGTCGACGCGGAAGCGCATCAGGCACCGAACGCCCTCTGGCGGGAACTCATGGCGGACCTCCGAGCCCGGCAGGCCGGCGAGCGCGCCGGCGACCAGCGGCGAGCCGAGCCCCGGCTTCTGCGGCGGCGTCACCGGCGGGCCGCCGTGCTCCTGCCACAGCAGCTCCACCCACCCGCGGCTGATGGTCCAACGCACCTCGACCACCCCCTCGGGAACCGACAGGGCGCCGTACTTCAGCGCGTTTGTGGCCAGCTCGTGCAGCGCCAGGGTCAGGGACACGGCGGCCGACGCCGGCAGCGTCACGTGCCGCCCCGGCCGGATCCTCAGCCCCGGCTGCCGGAAGGGCGACAGCGCGCTCATCACCACCTCGCGCAGCGGCACCGGCCCGCCCGCGGCGTCGGTCACCAGCGACTGCGCCGCCGCCAGCACCCGCAACCGGTCGGTGAAGGCCGTCTCGAACGCGTCCATGTCCCCGGCCTCGCGCAGGGTCACGCGCATCAGCCCCTGGATCAGGGCCAGGACGTTGCTGCCGCGGTGCTCGAGCTCGCGCACCACCAGGCGCAGCTGGTGCTCGGCTTCGACCCGGCGGGTCACGTCCCGGAACGACACCGCCAGGCGCTCGCCGTCGATCGCCACGGCGGCGTTGCGGAACCAGTGCACCGCGCCGTTGGTCTCGAACCGGGTGATGGTCTCGTGCCGTCCCTGTTCGGACAGGATGCGGGCGAAGCGCGGGAAGATGTCCGGGTGGTCCCTGTGGTCCCCCAGCGCATCCAGCAGGCGGGTCCCGTCCGGATCCGTGTTCGGCGTGCCTCGCCACTCGCGCGCGACGCGGTTGGCGAACTCGACGCTGAAGTCGGCGACCCGGCCGCCCGGATCGCGGACCGCCTTGAGGATCATGAAGCCGTCGAGGGCGGCCTCCTGGGAAATGCGGAACTTGGTTTCGCTCTCGGCCAGGGCGGCCTCGGCCTGCTTGCGGGCGGTGATCTCATCGACGCTCACCAGCAGCGCGCCCACGCCGCCCTGGCGGTCCGGCATCGGACTGACGTTGGCGACCCAGGTGCGCACCTCGTTGCGCAGCCGCGACCAGGCCGAGAACTCGAGGTCTCGAATGGGCCGCCCGCTGGCGATGACGCTCGCAAAGATCGGCTCCGCGGCCTCGGCGACGGCGCGGTTCACCACCTCGTCCAGGCGCCGGCCCGGATGGTCGGCGGCCGGCACCCCGTCGATCTCGGCCAGCCGGTCGTTGCAGCGCACGTAGCGCAGGTTGCGGTCGAGCAGCGCCAGCCCCACCGGTGCGGTCCGGTAGATGGCCTCCAACTCGGCGAGCCGGGCCTCCTCCTGCAGCCGCGCCTCGGTGACGTTGCGGAACCAAACAGCGATGCCTGTGGCGGTGGGAAACACCTTGTAGGCGACCCGCCGCTCCGGCCAGACGGTCGAGGGCGTCTCCAGCTGCTCGGGCTCGCCGCCCTCCATCACGCGGGTCAGGGCGGCCTCCAGCCCTGTCCCGCGCACCTGTGGGAAACAGGAGAAGAGATGGCGGCCCAGAACCTCCGACCGGCTGACCTGGAAATAGGCCTCGGCCGCGGTGTTGAACCGAACGAGCCGCCACTCCCGATCGACGGCGTAGAGGCCGTCTTCGCTCGCGTCGATCAGCTCGTGGCAATCCTCCGCCGGCGGCGCAGCCGGCTTCGCCGGCGCGGAGCGTCGACCTTGGATGCTCTGGCGGCGCGCAGCCTCCATTTTGCCCACCTCGACCCCGCCGCTCCGGCGGACCAAGGGGGCCCGCCGAGCGCCGGCAGGCTACGCCGCGATTTGGCGTAAGCCGCAGAAGTCGGAACGCTTTCGAGGCTTGGCCGGTCTCAGCCGCAGGCGACGCTCACGGCGACGTGAAAGCGTTGGCCGACCCTACTCGCCCAGCGGCACACCCGCCTCACGGCCGAGCTCGTCGAACTTGGCAGCATCCATGTGTTTGCCCAGGGCCTCGAACCCCGCCGAGACGTCGGGGTGGTTCATCAGCTGCTGCATGGCGACCCGTCCCAGCAGTTGGAAGGCTGACTCGATCGAGGTCGCACGCTCATACTTCAGCGCCACGACAGTCTCTGCGCGGCAGTCCTCGGTCAGCAGCCGCGTCACAAGTTCGCTGGCTTTGCGGTTGGAGGCCTCCAGCTGCTCCGGCGTAAAGTTGGAGAACGGCTTCACCTTGGGGTGCCGGCTCATAGCCGAGAACACCCAGAGCACCAGGTCCGACTGGTCGGCCTCGGTGGCTTTCCTGACCAGGCATTTGCCCAGGTCGTCGCTGTAGACGCCCGCGCGGGCCTCGGCCGCGGTCGCCGCCAAGGCGAGCGCCAGCATCATGGCAGATAGTTTGCGCACCATATCCCCCCGGGTTCAGCCCGCGCCAGCCTAGCCAGCCGGGCTTCCCCAGGCAAACGGCGCCGCTTGCCGCAGCCTCCAGCAGCGCTAAGCTCACAGGCTCGTGAAGCTGGGAGGCCGAGATGCCGCAATGGACGCGCTACGGCCCTGTCGCCGCCGGGCTCCTGGCGCTGATCTCCGCCGCCTGCGCGCCGAGCCTGGGCGCCTACCGGTTCGAGCGCGTGGACATGGTGGCGCGAGGCGCCATCGATGCGCCGGCCGACTTCGAGCCGAAGACGGCGCCGCATCCGGCCTATCTGCGGGTCCACTTCTCGTCCGAGGCCAACCTCAACACCCTGGCCGAGACGCGGGAGGCGATCGAGGCGCGCGCCGACCTCTGCCCGTTCAAGAACCCGCAGGGCGTGGCGGTGCTGGGGCCCTACGCCGTGGGTCAGGCGCTGGCGATCCGGGCCCGCACGCCCGAGGGCGGGGCCGCGCCGGGGCTCGCCCGGGTGCTGGAGCGGGACGAGAACGGCCGCTACGCCTACACCGCCTACGTCGTGCCGGCCCGCAGCGGCGGCACGGACAAGGCCTATGACCTCACCGCCGAGCCGCGCGACCTTTGCCTGGCGCTGGAAGCCCCCCGCACCTCGGGCAAGCCCGAGCGCTCCAACGTCTTCGTCGCGCCGGCCGCGGCGATCCGGGCGGCGCTCGGGCGATAGCGCCCCGCCTCGCGATATGTTATCAACGATCACCTAAGCCTGACGCCGAACACGGCGCAGGGGGCCGATGGCCAAGAACGACCGCCGCCATCTCGGGAGGAAGAGCTGATGACCGCCACGACCACCGCTGCGCCAGCCGCGACCAGGACCGAGCACTTCGACGTGCTGATCGTCGGCGCCGGCGTCTCTGGCGTTGGCGCGGCCTACCACCTGAAGGACCAGATGCCGGGGACCAGCTTCGTGGTTCTGGACGCGCTGGACAGCTTCGGCGGCACCTGGTGGACCCACAAGTATCCGGGCATCCGCTCAGACAGCGACCTCTACACCTTCGGTTACCGCTTCAAGCCCTGGCTGGGCGATCCTATCGCCACGGGCGACAAGATCCTGGCCTACATGGGCGAGGTGATCGAGGAGAACGACCTCAGCCGCCACATCCGCTACCGCCACAAGATCACCGACGCCAGCTGGGACAGCGCGACCAGCCTGTGGACCGTCGAAGGCGTGCGCACCGACACCGATGAGCCGGTGCGGTTCACCACGGGCTTCCTGTGGATGTGCCAGGGCTACTACAAGCACGACCAGGGCTACACGCCCGAGTGGCCCGGCATGGCCGACTTCAAGGGCGAGATCGTCCACCCCCAGACCTGGCCGCAGGACATCGAGCTGAAGGGTAAGAAGGTGGTGGTGATCGGCTCGGGCGCGACGGCCGCGACCCTGGTGCCGTCGATCGCCAACGAGGTCGCCCACGTGACCATGCTGCAGCGCTCGCCGACCTACTTCACGCCCGGCCGCAACGCCGACGAGTTGGCCGACACTTTGCGGGCGCTGCAGATCGACCCCACCTGGATCCACGAGATCGTCCGCCGCCAGCGGCTGCACATGGGCGCCCTCTTCACCAAGCGCGCCTTCACCGAGCCAGAGGCGGTTCGCAAGGAACTGCTGGGCATGGTGAAGGCTTCGCTGCCCGAAGGCTTCGATGTGGAGAAGCACTTCACGCCCAAGTACCTGCCCTGGCGCCAGCGCATCGCCTTCGTGCCGGACGGGGACCTGTTCAAAGGCATCCGCGAGGGCAAGGCCTCCGTCGTCACCGACGAGATCGACCGCTTCGTCGAGGGCGGCATCCTGCTGAAGTCCGGCGAGACGCTGGAGGCCGACATCGTGGTCGCGGCCACCGGCTTCAACATGTGCGTGCTCGGCGACATCGCCTTCCAAGTGGACGGCAAGCCGGTCGACTTCGCCAAGACGGTGACCTGGCGCGGGATGATGTTCACCGGCGTGCCGAACATGGTCTGGGTGTTCGGCTACTTCCGGGCCAGTTGGACGCTGCGCGCCGACCTGCTGGGCGACTTCGTCTGCCGGCTGCTCAAGCACATGAAGGCCAAGGGGGTGACCAAGGTCACCACCGAGCTGCGGCCCGAGGAGCAGGATATGGAGCTGCTGCCGTGGATGGACCCGGACAGCTTCAACCCGGGCTATCTCATGCGCGCCATGCACCTGATGCCCAAGCGCGGCGCCAGCCCCGAGTGGCAGCACACCCAGGACTACATGCGCGAAAAGGACGAGCTGCCGGCCATCGACCTGGACGACAGCGTCTTCCACTACGCCAAGGCCAAGGTCGGGGCGCCGACCCGCGAGCCGACGCCCGCGTGATGCGGGCGAGGTTGGGCGCGCCCCTCAGCTGAGCTAGTCTCAGGAGGGCATGCCCCAGCCGCAGAACAGCGGAAGCGACTTCGACGACGCGGACGTCGCCCGCGCCTATGCGAACCGGCCCCCGTATCCGCCGGCGCTGATCGCGGCGCTCGCGGAGCTGGCCACAGGCCGCGGCCGGGCCCTCGACCTCGGCTGCGGCCCCGGCAAGCTCGCCATTCCGCTGGCCGACTGCTTCCAGGAGGTGTGGGCCGTCGACCTCTCCGCGCCGATGATCGCGGCCGGACGGGCGGCGGACGCCGGCGCCCACGCGGGCCTGCGCTGGATCCACGGGCGCACCGAGGACCTCGACGCGCCCGACGCCGG
>NZ_DATAGM010000299.1:0-17416 GCF_036263695.1 Phenylobacterium sp. | reverse complement strand
CAGGTCGCTGACCGTCGGCCAGCGGCGGGTGAACTCGAGGAAGTAGGGCGCGGCGTGGGGCGTCGTCGTCTGCTGCAGCATCACCTCGGAGAGCCAGACGCGGTACGGGTCGGGCGCAACCCCGGCGGCCCGATCGTGCGGCCCCACGCGCCACGGCAGCGAACGGGCCTGAGTGTCGTACCAGGCGAGCAATCCGGATCGGAGGGCGGCGACGTCCACGGCTCCTCTTAGCGCTCCGCCGAACGCGGGCGCCACCACCGCAAGGTGCGGCGAAAGCCCCTCCCCTTGAGACGGCCAATTCGCGCTATGATGGACGCCATGTCGCGGCGCAGCCTTCCCTCGACCCAGGACGCCATAATGATCCTGGCGACCAAGCGGACGCGCCCGGCGCGGCGACCGCCGCCGCCGGCGGGGCGGATGCTGAGCTCGACCCTCAAGGCGCTCGACGCCAAGTTCGGACAGGGGCCGCAGGCGCTGCAGGCTCGCTGGCGCGAGATCGTCGGCGAGCAGATCGCCCGCCGCTGCGAGCCGGTGAAGGTGATCAAAGGCCGGCAAGGCCAGCCCTCGACCCTGGAGATCCGCGTCGACGGCCCCGCCGCCGCCCTTATCCAGCACCAGGCGAACGAGATCGTCTCACGGGTGAACCTGTTCCTGGGGACCGGCGCGATCGGCCGCCTGCGCATCGTTCAGGGCCCGCTGCGCCCTGTCGCCGCCGCGGCCGCCGCGCCCCGCCCGCAGAACCGCCGCGCCGCCCCCCTCGACGCGGCCAAAGAGGCGGAGCTGAAGCACAGCCTCGCCGATGCGCCCGACGGCCCGCTCAAGAAGGCGCTCGAAGAGCTCGGACGGAACATCCTGCGGAAGGGGTGATCCCGAGAGGGCCGCTGTTGACTTGCGCCCGCAACCGCCTTTCCTGCGGCAACCTGGCCAATGGGGCCGCGCGCAAAGAATCGCGCTTTAATCATTCATTCAGGACTGCAGAGCCTCGCCATGCCGCATCTTACCCGTCGCACGCTCGCCACCGCCGCCGCCACTCTCGCACTCGCCCTGACCGGCTGCGGCCAAGCCAACGGCGCCGGCGGCGCAGCCGGGACGGCCGCCAGCGGCGACATGACCCTGGGGAACCCCAATGCGCCGGTGAAGGTGGTCGAGTACGCCTCGCTCACCTGCCCGCATTGCGCCGAGTTCCACGAGAACGTCTTCCCCGAGTTCAAGAAGAAGTACATCGACACCGGCAAGGTGCACTTCACCTTCAAGGAGTTCCTGACGCCGCCGGCCTCGGTGGCCGCCGCCGGGTCGCTGCTGGCCCGCTGCGCCGGCAAGGACAAGTACTTCGACGTCATCTCGGCGGTCTTCCACAGCCAATCGGAGTGGCAGACCAGCGGCCCGCGCGACTCGCTGCTGCGCGTCGCTCAATCTACCGGCATGTCCGAGGACCAGTTCGAGAAGTGCGTCGGCGACCGCGAGGCCCTCCAGGCGCTGCAGGCGCGCGTCGAGAAGTCCGCCAAGGAAGGCAACATCCAGTTCACCCCGACCTTCGTGATCAACGGCAAGAAGGCGAAAGAAGGGGCGATGACCATGGCCGAACTCGACGCGGCGATCGCCGCCGCATCGAAGTAGGGCGCGCAAAGGGGGCCGAGTGCACTTCCAGCGACTGCGCCTCTCCGGGTTCAAGTCCTTCGTCGATCCGACGGAGTTCCGCATCGAGCCGGGCGTCACCGGCATTGTCGGACCCAACGGCTGCGGCAAGTCGAACCTGCTGGAGGCGCTGCGCTGGGTGATGGGCGCCAACTCCGCCAAGGCCATGCGGGCCGGCGGGATGGACGAAGTCATCTTCGCCGGCAGCGGCAATCGGCCCTCGCGCAACCACGCCGAGGTCGCCCTCACCATCGACAATTCTGACCGGCGGGCGCCGGCGGCGTTCAACGACCACCCGGTCATCGAGGTGGTCCGCCGCATCGACCGCGGCGAGGGCTCCACCTACCGGATCAACGGCCGCGAGGTGCGGGCGCGCGACGTCCAGCTGCTGTTCGCCGACGCCTCCACCGGCTCCAACTCCCCGGCCCTGGTCCGCCAGGGGCAGATCTCCGAGCTGATCGGCGCCAAGCCGCAGAACCGGCGGCTGATCCTCGAGGAGGCGGCCGGCGTCTCCGGCCTGCACTCGCGCCGGCACGAGGCGGAGCTGCGCCTGAAGGCGGCCGAGGCCAACCTCAACCGGCTGCAGGACGTGCTGGGCGAGCTCGAGTCCTCGCTGAGCAAGCTGCGGCGGGAGGCCCGCCAGGCCGAACGCTACAAGAAGATCTCCGCCGAGATCCGGGCCCTGCAAGGCGCCCTGCTTTTCGCGCGCTGGTCGGAAGCCAAGGGCGCGGTGGAGCGCATCGGCGCCGAGCTGCGAGAAGCCGCCACCGAGGTGGAAGCCACCGCCCGCGCCGCGTCGACCGCCACCACGCGAGCCGCCGACGCCGATCAGGCGCTGGCGCCGCTGCGCGAGGCCGAAGCCGTCGCCGCGGCGGTGCTCGGCCGCCTGGCCATCGAGAAGGACCGGCTGGAGCGCGAGGAGGAGCAGGTCGCCGCCGAGCGTGAGCGCCTCGCCTGCGAGCTTTCCCGCATCGACGCTGACCGGGCCCGCGAGAGCCAGATCATCGACGACGCCGAGGCCGCCCTCGCCCGCCTGGCCGACGACCTGTCGACGGTGGAGGCCGCCGTCGCCGCCGCGCCGGAGAAGGTCCCCGAGCTCGAAGCGGCGCTCCGCGAGGCCGAGGCGGCCCGGGCCGAGTCGGACGCGGCGGTGGAACGCCTCGCCTCCCAGCTCGCCGCCGAAGAGGCCCGCCGCCGGGCCGCCGCCGCCCGGGTTGACGAGGCTCAAGGCCGCGTCGCCCGCACCCGCCGCGCCCTCGACCAGGCCAAGGGCGAACGCGCCGCCCTCGCGCCGCAAGACGAGCCCAAGCTGCTCGCCGCCCGCGAAGCCCTGGCGAAAGCCGAGGCCGACCTCGCCGCCGCCCGCGCCGCCCTGGAAGCCGCCGAGGCCGCCCGCCAGCAGGCCGGCCAGGACGCCAACGCCGCCCGCGAGGCCGCCCGAAAGCTGGAGGACCAGCTCGGCCGCCTGACCGCCGAAGCCCGGGCGCTGGCCCAGCTCGTCGCGCCCCAGCGCAAGGGCGGCCACGCCACCGCCCTGGAGAAGGTCCGCCCCGACCGCGGCTACGAGGCCGCGCTCGCCGCCGCCCTGGGCGATGATCTCGACGCCGCCCTCGATGCGGCCGCGCCGGCCTTCTGGGGCGGACGCGAGGCGAAGGCGCCCGCCTGGCCCGCGGGCGCCCAGCCGCTCGCCCCGCTGGTCGACGCGCCCGCCGCCCTCGCGGCGCGCCTGGCTTTCACGGCGCTGGTGGACAAGGCCGACGGAGACCGCCTCCAGTCGTCGTTGCCGCCGGGCGGCCGGATCGTCTCCAAGGAGGGCGACCTGTGGCGCTGGGACGGTTTCACCGTCCGCGCCGAGGCCAAGAAGCCGGCCGCGGTGAAGCTGGAACAGAAGAACCGCCTCGCCGAGGTGGAGGCCCAGATCGAGGCGCTGGAGCCGGCCGCCAAGGCGCAGGCCGACGCCGCCAAGGCCGCCGCCGCCCGCCTGCAGAGCCTGGAGACCGAGCTCCAGACCCTGCGCCGCCAGCCGGCCCAGGCGGAGCGCGCCGTGACCGACGCCCGGCTGGTTGTCGATAAGCTGGACCGGGAGGCGGCCCGGCGTGAGGCCCACGCCGCCTCGCTGGACGACGTCATCCGCCGGTTCGAGGCCGAGTTCGCCGAGGTGGAAGCCGCCCTCGCCGCCGTGCTGGCCGAAGCCGGCGGCGAAGACGGCTCCGAGGCGCTGAAGGCCGAGCTCGCCGCCGCCCGGGCAGCCGCCGGTCCCGCCCGCGAGGCCGCCGCCCAGGCCCGCATGGCCCTCGAGGTGGAGGTCCGCGAGAAGACCCTCCGCGTGCGCCGCCTGGAGACCCTGACCAAGGATCGCGACGACTGGGCCCGCCGGGCCAAGGCCGCGACCTGCCGGCTGGACGAGCTGTTGGCCGCCCGCGCCAAGGTCCAGGCCGAGATCGACAGCTCCAGCGAGGCGCCGGCCAAGCTCGAGGCCCGCCGCGAGAAGCTGCTCGCCGAATTCGCCGCCGCCGAGGCCCGCCGCACCCAGGCCGGCGACGCCCTGCAGGCGGCCGAGGCCGAACGCACCGACGCCGACCGCGCCGTCCGCGCCGCCGAGACCGCCGCATCGGAAGCGCGCGAGCGCAGGGCTTCCCTCACCGCCCGGCTGGAAGCGGCCCAGGAGCGGCTCACCGAGGTCGACGGCCAGCTGCGCGAGACCTCCGGCCTCGAGCCCGAGGCGCTGGCCCAGAAGCTGTCCGAAGACGCCGTCGCCATTCCGACCGACGCCAGTGGCATGGAGAGTCATCTCTTCAACCTGGAGCGCCAGCGCGAGGCGATCGGGCCCGTCAACCTGCGCGCCGAGGAAGAGGCTGAAGAGCTCGCAACCCGCATCGAGACCATGCACGCCGAGCGCAGCGACCTGACGGGCGCCATCGCCCGCCTGCGCCAGGGCATCGACGAGCTGAACGGCGAAGGCCGCGAGCGGCTGCTGGCCGCGTTCGAGGTCATCAACGAGCACTTCAAGGCGCTGTTCTCGGCCCTGTTCCAGGGGGGTCAGGCCGAGCTGCGGCTGGTGGAGTCCGACGATCCCCTCGAAGCCGGCCTGGAAATCTACGCCTGCCCGCCCGGCAAGCGGCTCTCGACCATGAGCCTGATGAGCGGCGGCGAGCAGGCGCTGACCGCCATGGCGCTGATCTTCGCCGTCTTTCTCGCCCAGCCGGCGCCCATCTGCGTGCTCGATGAGGTGGACGCCCCCCTCGACGACTCCAACGTCGACCGCTTCTGCAACCTACTCGACGAGATGCGCAGCCGCACCCAGACCCGGTTCGTGGCCATCACCCACAACCCGGTGACCATGGCCCGCATGGACCGCCTGTTCGGCGTCACCATGGCCGAGCGGGGGGTGTCACAGCTGGTCTCGGTGGACCTCCGGCAGGCGGAGGCCCTGGCGGCGGAGTAAGCTCCCTTCCCTCCCCTTCATGGGGAGGGTCGAGTCGGCGAAGCCGACCGGGGTGGGGGAGTCCCGGGCCGGTTTGGCGTCAGCCGGCTCGCGCCCTGCAGAACCATCACTCCCCCACCCGTCCGCTCGCTTCGCTCGCGTCCACCCTCCCCATGAAGGGGAGGGAAAGTTCCGTCGCGGCGCCGTTGTGTGACGGCGTTCGGGCGGCCATGCTCCTTCTCAACAAGAGTACGAGGAGGAACTTCCATGGGCCTGCACACGCCGCTTTGCGATCTCCTGGGCGTCGAGAAGCCCATCATGCTGGCCGGAATGGGCGGGGTGTCCTACGCCGAGCTGGTGGCGGCGGTGTCCAACGCCGGCGGCTATGGCGTTCTCGGCATGGCCGGGCGCGGCCCCGACTTCATCCGCGACGAGATGCGCAAGGTGAAGTCCCTCACCGACAAGCCGTTCGGCGTCGACCTCCTGGCCGCCTCGCCGCAATCGCTGACCGCGTCCGTCGAGGTGATCATCGAGGAAGGCGCGTCCAGCTTCGTCGCGGGCCTCGGCATCCCCATGCCGATCATGGAGCGCCTCAAGAAAGCCGGCCTGAAGGTGATGGTCGTCTGCGGAGCGGTGAAGCACGCGGTGAAGGCCGAGCAGGCCGGCTGCGACGCGGTCATCTGCCAGGGCGGCGAAGGCGGCGGCCACACCGGCCTGGTCGGGACCATGCCGCTGATCGCCCAGGCGGTCGACGCGGTGAAGATCCCCGTGGTCGGCGCCGGCGGCATCTTCGACGGCCGAGGGATGGCGGCGGCGCTGGCGCTGGGCGCCCAGGGCGTCTGGATGGGCACCCGCTTCATCGCCTCGAAGGAGGCGCACGCGGGCGGGCTCTATCAGCAGGCGGTGCTGGAGGCGGTTGACGAGGACACCGTCCGCACCCGCTCCTATTCCGGCAAGCCGATGCGGGTGAAGAAGAACAGCTGGGTGGAGGAGTGGGAGGCGCGCCCGCAGGACATCCAGCCCTTCCCGCAGCAGGCCCAGCTCTCCGGCCAGGCCGGCGTGATGGGCGGCATCGGCGGCCAGATCGAAGGCCTCGACCCCGACCGCTCCTGCTTCGCCATGGGGCAGTCGGCCGGCGGCGTCCACGACATCCTGCCCGCCGGCGAGATCGTGAATCGGATCATGGCCGAGGCGGAAGCGGCCATGGACCGCATGACCGGGCTCCGCACCCGGGAGACGGTGGGGGCGTAGGGCTAAGGCGCCGCCGCCAGGTAGCCCGTCGGGTCCTGCAGGAAGCGGCCGAAGGTGCCCAGGCAGGTCTGCCACGCGCCGATGTGCATCCGCATGTCCTCGCGGGTGTCGCCGGCGCCCAGCAGGGTCGCGTAGACCACGTTCATCTTGCCGGCCTTGTCCTGATAGGCGCGGCACAGCATCGACGTCTGGTTGAAGTTGTTCACCTGGGCGAGCGTCGCCGAGCGCTTGTCGGCGGCGGCGTTGAAGGCGAGCGCCTTGCAAGCCTTGCCGTTCGCGTCGCACCCAGCGAACTGAGCGCCGAACGCCACGCCCGACGTGGAGACGCTGAGGTGCACCTCCTCATCGCCCTTGCGGGCGACTTCGGCCTTGGCGTCCATGGCGGCCAGCACGTCCACCAGGCCCGCAGGGTCGCGGGCGTCGAATCGGCCGGACGCCGGGTTCGGCGCGGGCTTGGGCGCAGCTTTCGCGGCGGCCTTGGGGGCGGGCTTGGTCTGGGCGGGCGCGGCGATTGGCGCGGCCACCAGGGTCAGGACGGCGATTGCGGTCAGGAGTCTTTTCGTCACCATGCGGCTCACCTAGCAGAGGGCCGCGGCGAAATCTCGGCTCAACTCGGAGGCAGGCGTGGTCACATTGCGGCGAACCCTGGCGGCGGCGGTCGCGCTCGCATTGGCGGGCTCGGCGCAGGCCCAGGACGGCGGCGGCCGGCAGGGCAGCCTCGTCGCCCTGTCCCGCGTGCTGGGCGAGAGCCAGGCGCTGCGCGAGGCGTGCGAGGGCAAGAAGGACCAGTACTGGCGCTCGCGCATGATGCGCCTGCTCTCCCTCGAGAAGGCCGACGGGGCGGCCGGCGCGCCGCTGACCGCCGCCTTCAACGCCGGCTACGCCGAGGCGAGCCAGGCCCACCCCGACTGCGGGCCGGAGAGCCGCCGGGCCGAGGTGGACGCCGCCGCTCGGGGGCAGGATCTCGCAGCGGTGCTGGCCGGACCCACCGCGGCCGCTCCCCGCCCCCCCGCCCCCGACATCGACCCTCCGGATGACGTAGGCGCCCCGTTCGAGCCGCGCTAAGCTCGGCCTCAACCTAGGGGGGCAGTCAGATGGTGGAAGTGGTTGCGGTCATTCTGGCCGTCCTGGCGCTGGTCGTGCTGTTCGGCGCGATCAAGATCGTCCCGCAGGGGCGCGAGTTCACCGTCGAGCGGTTCGGCCGCTACACCCGCACCCTCAAGCCCGGCATCAGCATCCTGACCCCGTTCGTCGAGGGGATCGGGCGCAAGGTGAACATGATGGAGCAGGTGCTGGACGTGCCGCGCCAGGAAGTGATCACCCGCGACAACGCCGTGGTCCACGTGGACGGCATCGTCTTCATCCAGGTGATGGACGCCGCGGCCGCCGCCTACCGGGTGGACAACCTCCACTACGCCATCACCCAGCTGGCGATGACCAATCTGCGCACCGTGGTCGGCTCCATGGAGCTGGACGAGGTGCTGTCCAACCGCGACCAGATAAACACCCGGCTGCTCAACGTCATCGACCACGCCACCGGCCCCTGGGGCGTGAAGGTGGCCCGGATCGAGATCAAGGACCTCCAGCCGCCGCCGGACATCACCCAGGCCATGGCTCGGCAGATGAAGGCCGAGCGCGAGCGGCGCGCGGTGATCACAGAGGCCGACGGCGAGAAGTCGGCCGCTATCGCCCGGGCCGAGGGCGCCAAGCAGGCCGCCATCCTGGAGGCCGAGGGCCGCCGAGAGGCCGCCTTCCGCGACGCCGAGGCGCGCGAGCGCGAGGCCGAAGCCGAGGCCAAGGCGACCGCCTTCGTCTCCGAGGCGATTGCGAGAGGCGACGTCAACGCCATCAACTACTTCGTCGCCCAGCGCTATGTTGAGGCCTTCGCCAAGCTGGCCGAGAGCCCGCAGCAGAAGACCGTCATCGTCCCCGCCGACTTCGCGGGCCTCACCGGCTCGATCGCCGGCGTCGCCGAGCTGGTGAAGGCGGTCGGCGGCGCGCCGCCGCCGCCGGCGCCCCCCCGCGGGCGGCCCGCTGTTCCGACCAGCTAGGCCGCCCATGCCGGACTTTGTTGATCTCTACCTCTCCCACGCCTTTTGGTTCTGGCTGGGCTTGGCCGCGGCGATCCTGGCCGCCGAGGTGGCGACCAGCACCGGCTGGCTGCTGTGGCCGGCCGGCTCGGCCCTGGCGGTGGCCTTCCTGACCCTGATCGTCGGCGCGGACCCCGCGACGACCATCGCCGCCTTCGCGGTGCTCACCCTGGTCTCGACGCTGCTGGCCAGGCGCTATCTGCCGAAGTCGGTGCTGGGGGCCAGCGGCGACATCAACGACAACGTCGCCCGCCTGATCGGCCAGGAGGCCCGCGCCGTCGCCGCCTTCACCGACGGCGCCGGCCGCGTGCTGATCGACGGCAAGGAGTGGGCCGCCGAGCTCGACGAGGGCTACGTCCTGGCCGCCGGCGAGCGTGTCCAGGTCACCGGCGTCCGCGACGGCTCGCGCCTGCAGGTGCGGCCGGCGGGTTAGGGTAGCGGGCGCAAACGTGATGTGCATCTTCCAACGATTGCGATAACTTAGCGCCTGTTCGGGACGTCTCCCGTTCTGGGAGCGGCCCCGATGCCACAGTACTTTTTCCACATCGGCGACAGCAGAGCCGGGCTCGACCCCATCGGCATCGACCTTGAGGACCACAACGCCGCCAGGATACAGGCCGCCCAGACCCTGGGCGACATGCTCAAGGATAGGGCGGGGGAGTTCTGGACCGAGGGCGAGATGCGCCTGACGGTGACCGACGACACCGGCCTCATCCTCTTCGTGCTCGACTTGAGCGCCATTGAGGCCCCGGTTATCGCCAACCGTCGTTCCAGGCCCGCTGGAGCTTAGCGAAGGTACGCGGCAGCGCGCTGACAGCCTTGCCGGATCCGTGCAACCAAGCCGCAATGGCCGAAAGGGCGGAGCTCTCCCGGACGGCGCCTAGGCGGCCTGGCGAAGGTGCAGGTAGGTCGCGTCGAAGTCGCCCGCGCTGGTCAAGCGACCCCAGTCCAAGATGCGCAGCGAGCGGCCGTCCGAGGCGATGAGGCCATCTCTCCTGAGGTCCTGAAGCACCCGGTTCACGTGCACAGGAGTGAGCCCTAGCGCGTCGGCGATCTCTGCTTGGGTGACAGGAAATGGGAAGTTCAGGTTGGACGCCAGCCCAACGGCCTCCAGCCGCGAAAACACCTCGCAGTACAGATGCGCAACCCGCTGGTGGGAGTTGCGACGGCCCACACCGGCCAGCCACTCGCGGAACACGGCGGCGTCGATCAGCGTGTCGCGCCAGAACGCAGCGGCCAGGTTCGGGCGCTCGCGCAACAGCGCGGCCATGGCCTCGTGGGGGATGAAGGCCAGCCTGCACGGGGTAAGCGCGCCGACGCTATGATCCATAACGTCTAGGTGCAGCGACTGCAGGTCTGGAACGTCGCCTCCGATGTGGAATGACAAGATTTGACGCCGGCCGTCGCCAACGATCTTGTAGCGACAGAGAATGCCCTCCAGGAGCAGGCAGCACTCGTTCGGGGCATCACCTTCCCGCACCACGTCAGCGTTCTCCTCGACGGCCTTGTGGCGCAGAGGAAGCTCACCGAGCGCCATCTCATCTTCCCGATCCAGGCGGTAGATGGACTTCAGCTTGCGTATCAAGCGTTGATGATCAGGTGTTGGGATGGACATGCGGCGCTCCGCGCAAAGGCGGAGCGAGTTCTTCGCGGCGTCCTGAACGATTATTACGTTAGCACATTTAGACGTTAGCCCCGCACATATTCTGCCCTGCGGCAGAGTCGCCGATCTCCGAACCGCGTGTCCAGGTGATTACTAAGAGCAGCCAAGAAGCCGCCGCGCTGGAAGCGGACGCCTCACTGTAGAGCCCCCCTTGTGCGGGTGGCTCTGAGGCGTCGCGACTGGCGCGGGATCCGTGGCCAAGTCCTCCGGCTTGCTGCTGGCGGGATTTTGTCATGGCTGGGCCGCCTGCCCGTCGGCAATACAGGTGGAGCGCACGTACCGCCGGCACGACCGAAGCCGCCGCCCGCGGAGCTTGCACACCTCTGCCGCTAGCCGCCTTAGTTCGGAACCGGAGCATTTCTCGTGCGTCGTTCGACCGCCTCCCGCCGTTACTCGCAGACTGCGCTCGCAGTCCTCGTCGTCGCTGGGACCGCCTCTGCGTCGACCGCACGTGCGGCGGAGGACGGCGCTACGCACGACGAGGAGGCAGTTGAGGAAGTCGTCGTCCAGGCCACCCGCTCCGGTCGCCGAGTGCAGGACGAGCCGATACGGGTCGAGGTGATCGGCCGGGAGGAGATCGAGGAAAAGATCGCGATGCGGCCCGGCAACGTGGCGATGCTGCTGAGCGAGACGGGCGGCCTACGTGTGCAGGTCACCTCGCCCGCTCTTGGTGCGTCCAATGTCCGGGTCCAAGGAATGAGAGGTCGCTACACGCAACTTCTCACGGATGGCTTGCCGCTGTACGGCGGCCAAGCTTCGTCGATCGGGTTGCTCCAAATCCCGCCGACCGACCTTGGGCAAGTCGAGGTCATCAAGGGAGCGGCGTCGGCTCTTTATGGCCCGTCCGCACTAGGTGGCGTGATCAACCTTGTGTCCCGGCGTCCCGCTACCGAACCGCTCGGCGAGGTTCTCCTGAACGTCACCAGTCGCGAGGGGCAGGACCTGACAGCCTACGGTTCCTCGCCGCTGTCGCGGTCATGGAGCGCCTCCCTCGTCGCGGGCCTCCACCACCAGTCGCGTCAGGACCTGGACGAGGATGGCTGGGCCGACATGCCCGGCTACGATCGCTGGGCTGTGCGCCCTCGCCTATTCTGGGAGGGCGACAACGGCGGCACGGCGTTGCTGACCGTGGGCGCTATGGGCGAGGAGCGCACGGGAGGAACGCTGCCGGGCCGCACAGTTCCCGACGGTAGTCCGTTCCCAGAGTTCCAGGAAAGCCGTCGCGTCGACGCGGGCCTGGTTTTGGAACGTCCTTCCGCCATAGGCGAGCTCCACCTGCGAGCGTCTGCCGTGCGCCAGCAGCACCGCCATCGGTTCGGTGACGTATTTGAGGAGGACCGCCACGACACCGCCTTTGGTGAAGCCGCGCTGTCGGGGCAGTCAGGGGGCACAGCGTGGGTCGGTGGATTGGCGATCCAGCGGGACGCCTATCGTTCCAAGACGTTCGGGGCATTCGACTACACCTACACCACACCCGCCGCCTTTGCTCAGGTTGAGCATAAGGTTCGGGATGACCTAACGCTCGCCGGCAGTGGTCGCCTCGACTTCCACAGCGAGTACGGCACTCACTTCAGCCCTCGTCTGTCACTGCTTTACAGGCCCGCGCCCTGGACGTTCCGCGCCTCGGTGGGGCGCGGGTTCTATGCGCCGACCCCCTTCGTCGAAGAAATTGAGTCCACAGGCCTGTCCCGGCTCGACCCGTTGGTCGGCCTGAAAGCCGAGGTGGCCGAGAACGCGTCGGTCGAGGGTGGCTACCTCTACGGTCCTGTGGAGGCGACCGTCACGCTATTCGCGTCCAACATCCATGACGCTGTTCAAGTCGTCCCATCGTCGGTTCCGCGCCGGGTGCGGCTCAAAAATACCGAGGGCGAGACGCAGACACGCGGCGCTGAAGTTCTGCTTCGCTATCGGCGCGACGCCTTCACAGTGATGGGCAGCTACGTCTACGTCGACGCCACCGAACCGAACCCGTCCGGGATCGGCCGCCGAACAATCCCGCTGACGCCGCGTCACACGGCCGGGCTCGTCCTGATGTGGGAGGAGCATGACGTCGGCCGCGTCGGGTTCGAGGCGTACTACACCGGACGCCAGCGGCTGGAGGATAACCCTTACCGACAGACCTCTAAGCCTTACTTCGAACTCGGCTTCCTCGCCGAGAGGCGGTTTGGACCTGTCAGCGTTTTCCTCAACCTCGAGAACCTGCTGAACGTCCGCCAGTCGAAGTACGACCCGCTCGTCCTTCCACAGCGGGCGCCGGATGGTCGCTGGACTGTCGATGCCTGGGCCCCTAGCGAAGGCTTCATCGCCAACGGCGGTATTCGCATCAGGTTCGGCCACGGAGACTAGGGTCCGCGGGCGACAGCGTCCGGGCAGGGAGCGGAACTTCCCTGAACTGCAGTACAGGCCCTAGCCCGCCTACCACGCGTTGCGCAGCTCGGTGATGCCCCGCCGCGCCAGCGCGTCGGCGCGCTCGTTGTGTTCGTGGCCGGCGTGGCCCTTGATCCAGCGCCAGTCGACTTCGTGGCGCAGGCGGGCCTGGTCGAGGCGTTTCCAGAGGTCCTCGTTCTTCACCGGGTCCTTGGCGGCGGTCTTCCAGCCGCGCGCCTTCCAGGCCGGCATCCACTGGGTGATGCCGTTCTTGACGTACTGGCTGTCGGTGTGGAGCTCGACCTTGCAGGGGCGCTTCAGCGTCTCCAGCGCCTGGATGGCGGCCATGAGCTCCATGCGGTTGTTGGTGGTCACCGGCTCGCCGCCGTAGATCTCCTTGACCGTGTCGCCCCAGAACATCACCGCGCCCCAGCCGCCGGGCCCCGGATTCCCGCTGCAGGCGCCGTCGGTATAGATCACCACCTTCGGGGTCATGCGCCCTCTCCGAACAGCACGAGGTCGGGGGCGGACCGGTGGACCGCAAGCTTGCGCTCGTACTCCATGGGGTCCTTCGGCCGCACCAGCGCGCCGGCGGGCGTGGCGTGCCAGTCGTGCAGCCGGGTCAGGAAGAAGCGCATCGCCGCGCCGTGGGCCAGGATCGGCAGCGCCCGCCGCTCGGCTGAGCTCAGCGGCCGCCGCGCCTCGTAGCCGGAGACCAGGGCCCGGGCGCTGGTGATGTTGAAGCTGCCGTCCGGCTCGAAGCACCAGGCGTTGAGCGCGATGGCGATGTCGTAGGCGTAGGCGTCGGTGCAGGCGAAGTAGAAGTCGATGGCGCCGGCGAAGGCCTGGCCCTGGAAGAAGACGTTGTCCGGGAAGTAGTCGGCGTGGATCACCCCGCCCGGCAGGCCCTGCGGCCAGCGGCGGGCGATCAGCGAGAGGTCGGCCTCGATCTGGTCGGCCATGCCGGGCTTGAGCCGGTCGGCGTCCTGGCGCAGGCCCGCGAACATCGGCGCCCAGCTCTCGTGGCCCAGGTCGTTGGGCTTGGACATGGCAAAGCCCGCCCCCGCCTCGTGCAGCCAGGCCAGGCCCCGGCCGGCCTCACGGCAGTGGGCGGCGCTCGGGCGGCGGACCGACAGGCCCGGCAGGAAGGAGACGACCGCCGCCGGCTTGCCGCGCATCCGCTGGATCAGCTCGCCCGCGCGGTTCGCGATCGGCGTCGCGCAGGGAAAGCCGTGCTCGGCCAGGTGCCGCATGAGGCCGAGGTAGAAAGGCAGGTCGTCCTCGCGGACCCGGCGCTCGTAGACGGTCAGGAAGTAGCGGCCCTTGTCCGTCTCCAGCAGGAAGTTTGAGTTCTCCACCCCCTCGGCGATGCCTTTGAACGACAGCGGCGCGCCGAGGTCGAAGTCGCCCAGGAGTGCGCTGAGCTCCTCGTCGGTGATGTCGGTGTAGACGGCCATGCGGGCTCCCGATTGCGGGCGCCCGGGCCCCGCGTC
This sequence comes from Phenylobacterium sp., assembly GCF_036263695.1. Lineage (GTDB taxonomy): Bacteria > Pseudomonadota > Alphaproteobacteria > Caulobacterales > Caulobacteraceae > Phenylobacterium. The sequence continues at coordinate 3,493 of NZ_DATAGM010000299.1, read as the reverse complement.
AAGCGCGGCTCAGGCCACCAGCACCCGCGGCAACTTGAAGCTCACCGTCTCCTCGCGGGCGGCGACTTCCTCGACCTCGACGTCGAAGACCTCGGCGAGCTTGTCGATCACCCCCTGGACCAGCACCTCGGGGGCCGAAGCCCCGGCGGTGACGCCGACGGTGCGGGCGGTCTCGAACCAGGACAGGTCCAGGCCCGAGGCGTCGTCGATCAGGTGGGCCTGGCCCGCGCCCGAGCGGCGGCCGACCTCCACCAGGCGCAGGGAGTTGGAAGAGTTGGCCGAACCCAGCACCAGCAGCACGTCCGACGCCTCGGCGATGGTCTTCACCGCCTCCTGCCGGTTGGTGGTGGCGTAGCAGATGTCGTCTTTGTGCGGCGCGGCGATGGCCGGGAAGCGGGCCCGCAGGGCCTCGACGATCTCGCTGGTGTCCTCGACGGACAGGGTGGTCTGGGTGGCGAAGGCGACGTTGGAGGGATCGCGCGGGGTGAAGGCCATCGCGTCCGCCACCGTCTCGATCAGGGTCACCGCGCCGTCGGGCAGCTGGCCCATGGTGCCGACCACCTCCGGGTGGCCCGCATGGCCGATCAGCACGATCTCGCGGCCGGCCTCGTAATGGCGCTGGGCTTCCACATGGACTTTCGAGACCAGCGGGCAGGTGGCGTCCAGGTAGAGCATCTGGCGCGCTCTCGCCTCGGCGGGCACCGACTTGGGCACGCCGTGGGCGGAGAACACCACCGGCCGGTCGACCGGGCACTCGTCCAACTCCTCGACGAACACCGCGCCCATGGCCCGCAGCCGCTCGACGACGTAGCGGTTGTGGACGATCTCGTGGCGCACATAGACCGGAGCGCCGTACTTCTCGATGGCTCGCTCGACGATCTGAATCGCGCGGTCCACGCCGGCGCAGAATCCGCGCGGGGCGGCGAGCAGCACCTTGAGCGGACGGCGCGGGGCGACAGGGGCGTTCATGGCCCGCAACGTAGGGCCGCAGGGGCTGGACCGCCAGCCGCGTTGCGGCCGCATTCGATAGCCTTTACTAGGAGGCGACTGCGCCCTGTTGCGGCGCAACCCCCTTCAGGACGCGACATGAGCCGCCCTCTTCTCCTCGCCGCCGCCTTCGCCGCGGCGCTGACGACCATCTCCTTCGACACCGCTGAAGCCCAGGCGCAGCGCCGCCAGGATCAGCAGCAGGAGCAGCAGCGCGAGGAGGCGGCCAAAAAGCGCCGCTCGGCCGAGGAGTGGGGCGATTCCCGCGCCCCCCTGCCCCAACTGCGTAACGCCGGCCCCTGCCCCTATGTGAAGGTGCTCTACGACGCCGCTCGCTACATCGAGTTCGAGGGCGGCCGCGAGGCCTCCGCTGCGGTGGGCTACTCCGGGGAGATCCAGGGCGTCTCGGCCCAGTGCGAATACAAGGACGAGGAGCCGATCCGGGTCTCGATGGAGATCCTGTTCGACCTCGGCAAGGGCCCGACGGCTCAGGGCTCGTCCAAGAACTACCGCTACTGGATCGCGGTGACCAAGCGGAACGACGTGGTCATCGACAAGCAGTACTTCGACCTGCCGGTGAACTTCCCGAGCGGCCAGAACCGCATCTACGCCACCGAAACCATCGACCGCATCACCATCCCGCGCGCCCAGATGACCACCAGCGGCGCCAACTTCGAGGTGCTGATCGGCTTCGACGTCACTCCGCAGATGGCCGAGTTCAACCGCGCCGGTAAGCGGTTCCGCGTGAACGTCGGAACCGCCGTGGCCGGGAGCTCCGCCTCGGAGCAATGAGCGACCTGAAGAGGGGCCTGAGCGAAGCGGTCGGCGCCGCCTTCGCGAGCCTTGGCCTTCCCGCCGAGTACGGGCGGGTGACGGTTTCGGATCGCCCCGACCTCGCCGACTTCCAGTGCAACGGCGCGCTCGCCGCCGCCAAGCAGGCCAAGCGCAATCCGCGCGAGGTCGCCGCCGAGGTCGCGCGCGCGCTGGAGGCCGACCCGCGCCTGACCTCCGTCGAGGTTGCCGGCCCCGGTTTCATCAACCTGAAGGTCTCCGACGCCGCCCTTTCGCAGCGGGCCGCCGAGATCGCCGAGGACCCGCGCACCGGCGCCGCCACCGTGCCCGCCGCCCGGCGGGTGCTGGTGGACTACGGCGGCCCGAACGTCGCCAAGCCGATGCACGTGGGTCACCTGCGCGCCTCGATCATCGGGGAGTCGGTGAAGCGGCTCTACCGGTTCCGGGGCGATGAGGTGATCGGCGACGCCCACTTCGGCGACTGGGGCCTGCAGATGGGCTTGGTGATCGGCGCGGTGATGGACGAGCGGCCGGAGATCCGCGAGGCGGTCGAGGCGCTGAACGCCCGCGGCTCCGAGCCCTCCCCTGACGAACAGGCCAAGGCGTTCGAGCTGTTCTCCGTCGTCAGCCTCGAGGACCTCGACCGGCTCTACCCAGCCGCCGCCGCCCGCAACAAAGCCGAGCCCGAGTACCGCAGTCGCGCCCGGCGGATCACCGCCGAGCTGCAGGCCAAACGGCCCGGCTACTTCCTGCTGTGGCGCCATTTCGCAAAGGTGACCCAGGTCGCGCTGGCCCGGGACTTCCACGCGCTCGGGGTCGATTTCGACCTCTGGAAGGGCGAGAGCGATGTCGACGAGCTGATCGAGCCGATGGTCGCCGAGCTGGACGGCAAGGGCCTGCTGGTCGAGGACCAGGGCGCGCGCATCGTCCGGGTCTCGCGCCAGGGCGACAAGCGCGAGCTGCCGCCGCTGCTGGTGGTCTCGTCCGAGGGCTCGGCCATGTACGGCACCACGGACCTCGCCACCATCCTCGACCGGCGGAAGGGCTTCGATCCGCACCTGATGCTCTACGTCGTCGACCAGCGTCAGGCGGACCACTTCGAGATCGTGTTCCGGGCCGCCTACCTGGCCGGCTACGCCGCCGAGGGCTCCCTCGAGCACATCGGCTTCGGAACCATGAACGGGACCGACGGCAAGCCCTTCAAGACGCGCGAAGGCGGCGTCCTGAAGCTGCACGACCTGATCGAGATGACCCGGGCCAAGGCCCGCGAGCGGCTGCACGAGGCGGGTTTGGGCGAAGAGCTCACGCCCGAACTCTTCGAGGACACCGCCCACAAGGTGGCGGTCGCGGCGCTGAAGTTCGCCGACCTGCAGAACTTCCGCGGCACCTCCTACGTCTTCGACCTCGACCGCTTCTCCAGTTTTGAGGGCAAGACCGGCCCCTACCTGCTCTACCAGGCGGTGCGGGTGAAATCCCTGCTGGCCAAGGCGGCCGAGCAGAATGCCGAGCCCGGACCGGTCGCCATCGCCGAGCCGGCCGAGCGCGAGCTCGCCCTGCTGCTCGACACCTTCGATGGCGCCCTGGCCGAGGCATACGACAAGAAGGCGCCGCACTTCATCGCCGAGCACGCCTACAAGCTCGCCCAGGCCTTCTCGAAGTTCTACGCCGCCTGCCCGATCCTCACCGCCGAGCCGGCGGTCCGCGGCTCGCGCCT
>NZ_DATAGM010000298.1:0-5951 GCF_036263695.1 Phenylobacterium sp. | reverse complement strand
GTCCGCAGCCTGCCGGTCGAGGTAGCCAGCGTAGCTGGCGTCGATCTCGATCTGCTCGCGCACCTCGGGGGCCCAGCCGCCGATCTGCGGCCAGACCTGCGCCAGCCGCTCGAAGCTGATGTCCCGATAAGCCAGCAGCTGCAGCAGGTTGCGCCGCTGACCATCGGCCTTGACCGGAAGCCCGATCCGGCCGGCTTCGGTGGGCGTGAGGGTCAGGTCCGCCGCCTGCGAACGCGCCGCCGCCAAGGCCTCGGCCTTGGCCGCCCAGGCGGCCTGCCGGCCTGCACCCACGCAGCCCAGGGCGATCCCGAGCGGGGTCAGCCGCTGGTCGGCGTTATCGGCGCGCAGTGTCAGACGAAACTCCGCCCGGCTGGTGAACATCCGGTAGGGCTCGGTCACACCACGTGTGACCAGATCGTCGATCAGCACGCCGATGTAGCCTTCGTCCCGAGCGAACACCGCCGGCTCCGCGCCCGAGGCGGCCCGGGCCGCGTTCAGGCCGGCGACCAGCCCCTGGGCGGCCGCTTCCTCATAGCCGGTGGTCCCGTTGATCTGACCGGCCAGGAACAGGCCCGGCAGCCGCTTGACCTCGAGCGTCGCCGACAGCTCGCACGGATCCACATAGTCGTATTCGATAGCGTAGCCGTAGCGCCGCACGTCCACCTGCTCAAGGCCCGGGATGGTGCGCAGGAACAGGTCCTGGGTCTCTTCGGAGACCGAGGTCGAGATGCCGTTCGGATAGACGGTGTCGTCGTCCAGCCCCTCGGGCTCGAGGAAGATCTGGTGGCTCTGCTTGTCAGCGAACCGCACCACCTTGTCCTCGATTGAAGGGCAGTAGCGCGGCCCCCGGCCCGAGATCCGCCCGCCGTAGACGGCGCTCTCGCCGAGCCGCTCGGCAATGATCCTGTGGGTCTCGGCGGTGGTGTAGGTGATGCCGCACTCGACCTGCGGGTTCGCGACCTCCCGCGTGAGGAAGGAGAAGGGCGTCGGCGGATCGTCGGCGGCCTGCTTCTCCAGCCGGTCCCAGGCGATGGTCCGCCCGTCGAGCCTGGCCGGCGTGCCGGTCTTCAGCCGGCCCATCGTAAGGCCCAGCGAATAGAGCCGGTCGGCCAGGCCAATGGCCGGGGCCTCGCCGGCCCGGCCGGCCGGGATCCGCCGCTCGCCCAGATGGATGATCCCTTTCAGGAAGGTGCCGGTGGTCAGCACCACCCGGCCCGCGGCGTAGACCTCGCCGCTCGCCCCGACGACGCCAGCCACCCGGCCGTCTTCGACGACCAGATCCTCCACCGCCTCGGCCTTCACGGTGAGGTTTCCCGTGGCCGCCATCTCGGCCTGCATGGCCTGGCGATAGAGCTTGCGGTCGATCTGGCTGCGGGGCCCGCGGACCGCCGCGCCCTTGGAGCGGTTGAGCAGCCGGAATTGGATCCCGGCCGCGTCGGCCAGCCGGCCCATCACCCCATCGAGGGCGTCGATCTCCCGGACCAGGTGGCCCTTGCCCAGGCCGCCGATCGCCGGGTTGCAGCTCATCTCGCCGATGGTCTCGACCTTGTGGGTCAGCAGCAGGGTGCGCGCGCCGAAGCGGGCGGACGCCGCCGCCGCCTCGCAGCCCGCGTGGCCGCCGCCGATCACAATGACGTCCCAGCTCATCTCGAGGATCCAAAGAAGACTGCGGCGCCCGCTGGTGAGCGGACGCCGGCTCTGTGTGCCGCGGACATATAGCGAAAGTGGGGCCGCCGGTCGACGGTCCGGAATGTTTCACGTGGAACAGCGCCGGCGCCTTCCATCCCGTTCAGGTGAACAGGGCGCCGCCGGCTGAAGAGGGGCTGGTGGAAAGGGCAAGCGGATGCGTGGTGGATGAAGTTTACCCGCTCCCCCACGACTCGCTCCGCTCGGGCCGGCGGTCCTCCTCTCCCGGCGCCGGGAGAGGAATGTTTCACGTGGAACGCTATTTGCCGATGCAGAAGGCGGCGAAAACCCGGTCGAGGACGTCCTCCGGGTGGATGCGCCCGGTAATCCGGTCCAGCGCGCGGCCGGCGAGCCGCACGTCCTCGGCGGCGAGCTCGGGCGCAAGATCGTTGGCGAGCGCGCTCTCCAGCCGCTCGAGCGCTTCGGTCAGCAGTTCACGGTGGCGCTGGCGAGTGGCCGCCGGCGGCTCGCTGCCCGCCAGGTCGGCGACGGCCCGGTCGGCGAGACGGCGGATCAGCCCGTCGACGTCGTCGGTCCGGTGCGCGCTGAGCCGGACCAGCTCCAGACCTCGCGCCGAGGCTTGGGCCTCCGCCGCCGCGTCCGCGCCGCCCTTGGGCAGGTCGGCTTTGGTGACGACGAGGAGGTCGCCGCGCTGGAGCAGGTCGGCGTTGGAGAAGTCTCCCGCCGCGGCCGAGCCGTCCACGAGATATAGCCGCAGCGCCGCGCCCTCGGCCCAGACGCGCGCCCGACGCACGCCCTCGGCTTCGATTTCGTCTTGCGTCTCTCGCAGCCCGGCGGTGTCGGCGACCAGCGCCTTGTACCCGGCCAGCTGCAGCGGGACCTCGATGATGTCGCGGGTCGTGCCCGGCGTGGCGGTGACGATCGCCGCCTCTCGGCCGGCGAGGGCGTTGAGCAGTGTGGACTTGCCGGCGTTCGGCGCTCCGACCAGCGCGACGCGCCAACCCTCCCGGATCCGCTCGCCGCGGCGGACGTCGTCCAGCGCCGCCGTCACCTCGGCGATCAGCCGGCGCAACGGCGCCTCGGCCCGGCGTAGGACGTCCGTCGGAATCTCCTCGTCGGGGAAGTCGACGGCGGCCTCAAAGATCGCCTGGGCCTCGATCAGGTCCTCGCGCCAGCGCGCCTGCGCCTGGCTCATCCGCCCGCCCAGCTGGTCGAGCGCCTGACGCCGCTGGGCCGCCGTCTCGGCCTCGATCAGGTCGGCGACTCCTTCCGCCTGGGTCAGATCCAGCTTGCCGCGCTCGAACGCACGCCGTGTGAATTCCCCCGGTTCGGCTAGGCGCAGCCCCTGAGCCGCCAGCGCCTCGAGCAGCGCGGCCACCACCGCCGGCCCGCCGTGCACGTGAAACTCGACGAGGTCCTCGCCCGTGTAGCTGGCCGGTCCCTCGAACCACAGCACCAGCCCCCGATCGATCGGCTCGCCGGCCGGCGACCGGAGCGTCCGCACTCCCGCCTGCCGCGGCGGCGGCAACGCGCCGGCCAGCGCCTCGGCTGCAGGGCGCGACGCCGGCCCGGAGATCCGCACCACCGCCACCGCCGCGCGTCCGGGCGCGGTGGAGGCGGCGTAGATGGTCGAACTCATTTCGTGCGGCCGGACCCGCCCATCATGTTGTCCGCCGCCGCGGTCATCAGCTTGCGGAACTGGTCCTGCGAAGCGGCGCCGAACGAGGCCCAGGCCTTGAGCATCTCGTCGGGGCTGAGCATGGCCATGTTCTGCTCCATGCGCGCCTGCATCTCGCTGATCAGCTTGTCGTTCAGCGGGGTCACGTCCGGCAGGCCGAGGAAGGCCCGCGCCTCCTGCGGCGTGCACTCGACTTCAATGGTCATCTTCATGGCCGGGCCGGCTCCCTCAGCGTGCGTCTGGAGAAATCTCTTATGGCCGCCGAGCGGCCCTGCGGGCTAGTACCACCTTTCGCTCCGCAACAGGGCGCGGAGCCTCTGTTTCGAGAAGAAGGAGGTGTTCGGCGATGGGTGAGACGCGCAGCATCCGCACGAGCGACGGCGGGACCATGAGCGCCTACGTGGCGTGGCCCGGCCGCAGTCCGGCCGCGGCGGTGGTGGTGATCCAAGAGATCTTCGGGGTGAACCAGGTGATGCGCGACATCACCGACGGCCTCGCCGCCCAGGGCTATCTCGCCGTCTGCCCCGACCTCTTCTGGCGTATCGAACCCGGCATCGACATCACCGACCAGTCCGAGGCCGAGTGGAAGAAGGCGTTCGAGCTGTTCAACGCCTTCGACGTCGATAAGGGCGTGCAGGACATCGCCGCCACCCTCGCCGACATCCGCGCGGATTCCACGTGCAACGGCAAGGTCGGCGCGGTGGGCTTCTGCCTGGGCGGCCAGCTGGCCTACCTCACCGCCACCCGCACCGATGCGGACGCCGCAGTCTCTTACTACGGGGTCGGGATCGAGAACCGGCTCGGCGAGGCCGACAAGATCACCAAGCCGCTCCTCATGCACATCGCCGAGGAAGACCAGTTCGTTCCGAAGGCGGCTCAAGCCCAGATCGTCGGCGCGCTGAACGCCCACCCGCAGGTCACGATCCACACCTATCCCGGACGCGACCACGCCTTCGCCCGCGTCGGCGGCGAGCACTATGACGAGCACGACGCCCGCACGGCCGGCGAGCGGACCCTCGCCTTCTTCCGCCAGCATCTGGGCTGACCCATGCTGGCGATCCGCATCGAAGAGACTGGCGGACCCGAGGTCCTGAAGGCCGTTGACCTGCCAGCCCCCACACCAGGTCCCGGCCAGGTGCTCGTCAGGCACCAGGCTGTCGGCCTCAACTTTATCGACACCTACCACCGCACCGGCCTGTATCCGATCCGGCTGCCTTCGGGCCTCGGCATGGAGGCCGCCGGGACGGTCGAGGCCGTGGGCGAGGGCGTCACCCGGTTCGCGGTCGGCGATCCGATCGCCTACGCTTCCGGGCCCATCGGCGCCTACGCCGAGTTCCACGTGGTGGACCCCACCCGCGCGGTGAAGCCGCCGGCCGGCGTCGATCCGAAGGTCGCGGCCGCCGTCCTGCTAAAGGGCATGACCGCCGAGTTCCTGGTCCGCCGCTGCTTTCCGCTGAAGGCGGGACAGACGGCGCTGGTCCATGCGGCCGCCGGCGGCGTCGGCCAGATCCTCGTGCAGTGGGCCAAACACATCGGGTCGAACGTCATCGCCACCGTCGGCTCCCAGGACAAGGCTGAAGTCGCCCGCGGCCTCGGCGCCGACCACGTTATCCTCTACCGCGACCAGGACGTGGCGGCCGAGGTGCGCCGCATGACCGGCGGCAAGGGGGTGGAGGTCGCCTACGATTCCGTCGGCGCCGCGACCTTCGAGGGCACGCTGGCCAGCCTCGCGCGCCGCGGGATGTTCGTCAGCTTCGGCAACGCCTCCGGTCCGGCGCCGGCGGTGGAGCCGCTGCGGCTGCAGCGCGCCGGCTCGGTGTTCCTCACCCGGCCGACCCTCTTCGACTACACCACCACGACCGCCGAGCTGGACGACAGCGCAAGCGCCCTGTTCGACCTGATCGGCAAAGGCGTCATCAAGGTGGAAATCGGCCAGACCTTTCCCCTGGCCCGAGCCGCCGACGCCCATCGGGCGCTCGAAGCGCGTCAGACCGTCGGGGCGACCGTGTTAATACCGTAAGGCCTTCTCTCAACGAGAGAGGAAAGGGGCCGGCCCCACCCCAAGGTGGGTAGTCCCAGCCTGTGGATGAATGGTTTCACGTGGAACGTCCAGGCCCTACGCGCGTTCGTACGCCCTTTGCCTAGCCGGTAGGGCTTTCAGTCTGTCCAGGTAGGACTGCAATTCCGGCCCGAGCTGGTCACCCATCCTGAGTCGCTCGGCCAGCCCCAGAGCGTAGCCGACCGACACGTCCGCCAGGGTCACGGCCTCCCCGGCCAGGAAGGTCCGGTTCGCCACCGCCCGGCGCACCGGCTCCAGCCGCTCCAGGAAGGTCTCACGCGCGTCGTCCACCGCCTGCGGCAGCCGTCGCTCCGGCGGTTCGCGGAAACTGTAGCGCACCATAACGCCCATCGGCGGCGCCATGGTCGCCTCGCCGTAATGCAGGAACTGCAGGTACTGCGGGAACAGCGGATCGCCCGCGTCCGGGATCAGCCCCTTCGGCCCGTAGGTGCGGGCCAGGTATTCGCAGATCGCCAGCGACTCGGTCAGCTGAACCTGACCGTCGATCATCGTCGGTATCGTGTTGATCGGATTGACGTCTTGGTACTCCGGGTGATGCACCCGCGG
>NZ_DATAGM010000297.1:0-12488 GCF_036263695.1 Phenylobacterium sp. | reverse complement strand
AAGTCGCCAGACCTTCCCCTCGCCGCCTTCGCCCAGGGCCTCGGCTACCCAGCGGCAGGCCTCGCCCAGCGGCGCGTCGAGGCCAGGTGGGGCGCCGAGGATCGCCAGGGCGCAGCCGTTCATCTTCAGGGGGTTGTCGAGGGGGCGCAGGCGGGCCTCGGCGATCAGGACGGGGCCGGCGGCGGCGTCCTCCAGGTCGCGCAGGAAAGCGTCGAAGGTCTCTAGGTCCTTGAGCGGCAGCCAGATGGCGACGCTCGCCTGCGGATTGCGGCGGTGGATCGCGGCGGCGGCCTCGACGGCGCGGGCGTAGTCGTCCGCCTTCTCGAACGGCGGGTCTATCAGCACCAGCAGAGCGCCGGCCGGTACGCTGGCCGCGGCGAGCCTGTAGCCGTCGCCGAGCCGCGCCTCGCAGCCGCGCTTGCCGCGAAGCAGGTCGGAGAGCCTACGGTGCTCGTCCGGATGAAGCTCGAAGGCCAGGTAACCGTCGGCGGGCCGCAGGCCCTCGGCGATGAGCCAGGGCGATCCGGGGTAGTATTTCAGCTGCCCCTTCGGGTTGGCCCGGCGGACCGCGGCCAGCAGCGGCGCGAACACCGCCGGCGGCGACGGATCGCCGATCAGCCGGCCGATCCCGGCCTCGGCCTCCCCGGACTTCCTCGCCGCCTCGCCGGCCATCTCGTAGAGGCCCGCGCCCGCATGGGTGTCGATCACCGTCAAGGCCGGGGCGGCGGCGCGCAGGCCCGCCAGCAGCTCCAGCAGAGCGGCGTGCTTGACCAGGTCAGCGAAGTTCCCGGCGTGGAAGGCGTGGCGGTAATTCAAGGACTTCCCTTCGAAGGTGAGAGGAACCTGCCCCTCCGGGTCACGTTCCGACCGGGCGTTTGCGGAGGCGCCATGTCCAGCGATCAGGCCGCCATGGCCGAACCCGTCGAGGCGGCGGGCCTGACCTACGTCACCGATCTCGACCCCGGCATCCGGCGGGTCAAGACCGGCGGCGGTTTCGGCTATCGCGACCCGGACGGCAAGCACGTCGAGGACGAGGCGACGCTGGAGCGCATCCGCAAGCTCGCCATCCCGCCGGCCTGGACGGACGTGTGGATCTGCCCCGACCCGCAGGGTCACATCCAGGCCACCGGCCGCGACCAGAAGGGCCGCAAGCAGTACCGCTACCACGACGGCTGGCGCAGCGTGCGCGACGCCGGCAAGTACGACCGGATCATCGCCTTCGGCCGCGCGCTCCCAAAGCTCCGCAAACGAGTGGAGAAGGACCTCGGCAAGCGCGGCCTGCCCCGCGAAAAGGTCCTGGCGGCGGTCGTGCGGCTGATGGAGATCACCCTGATCCGGGTCGGCAACGACGAATACGCCAAGCAGAACAAGAGCTTCGGCCTGACCACCCTGCGCGATCGTCACGTGAAGTTCGACGGCGCCGGCGCGGTGTTCGAGTTCAAGGGCAAGAGCGGCAAGTCCCATCGCACCGGGTTCCGCGACCGGCGCCTGGCCCGCATCGTCAAGACCTGCCAGGAGCTGCCGGGGCAGCGATTGTTCCAGTACATCGGCGACGACGGCGAGCAGCACGCGGTCGGCTCGGCCGACGTCAACGCCTATATCCGCGAGGCCATGGGCGAGAACTTCTCGGCCAAGGACTTCCGGACCTGGGCCGGCACCCTGTCGGCCGCCCGGGCGCTGATCATGAATGAGCCCTGCGCCAGCGCGTCCCAGGCCAAGCGACACATCAACACCTGCGTGAAGGCGGTGGCGGGCCTGTTGGGCAACACCGCCGCGGTGTGCCGCAGCGCCTACATCCACCCGCTGGTGCTGGAGGCCTATTCCGAAGGCTCCCTGCCGCTGAAGCCGGCGGCGTCGGAGCGGGCGTTCGAGCTTGCGGTGATCCGCTTCCTGGAGACCGCCCGCGACGAGGCGGCCGAGGCTGGCAAGCCGCGGCCGAAGCTGAAGGCGGAGAGCGGCCGCCAGCGGATCGAAGCGACGGCGGCGTGAGGTCACAGGTAGCGCTGCGCCCAACCAGTCACCGGGCGGCGTCGGTGACCGGTTGCGCCGGCACGGCTACCTGTCACCTCTCATCGCCTCAGGCTGAACCCCACGCGCACGGTCCGGGGCGCGGCGAAGCTCTCGACGCCGTCGGCCGTCTCGCCGACTTCGATCTCGGCGTCGAGGAGGTTGTCGGCGGCGAGGTAGACCTCGGCGTTGTCGGAGACGCGCCAGGCGGCTCGGACGTCCAAGCCGACAGCGGGCTCCAGCTTGCGCAGGTTGAGGTCGTCCTCGAACCGGGCGCTCTCGTAGCGCAGGTCGGCGGAGAGGCGCAGGGGCTCAACCGGCCGCCAGTCCGCGCCGGCGGTGACGGTGAGTTCGGGCGTCTGGGCCGGGCGCTTGCCGGTCAGCTGCGGGGCCGAGGCGCCGCCGTCCACCCGCGCCCGCGTCGCGCCCAGCGCGGCGCGCAGGGAGAGTGCGTCGGAAACGTCGGCGGCGACGTCGAGCTCGACGCCCGTGGCCTCGATCTCGCCGGCGTTCTGGCGCTGGCGCAGCACCCCGCCCGCGGGGATGAAGCCAGCGACCGGGAAGGCGCCCGGGCCGAAACCTATGGTGACGTTGGCGATCGGGTCCTCGATGCGGTTGTGGAACACGGTGGCGCTCCAGCGCACCGGCCCCTCCCCCGACAGCCCGGCCTCGATCCCGTAAAGCCGCTCGGGCTCCAGGGCTGAATTGGCCTCCGTGACGTCGTTGCCGACCCGGAACGGCCGGTGCAGCTCGTTGAGGGTCGGCGGGCGGAAGCCGGCGTAGGCGGCGCCGCGCAGGAACACCTCGCCGCCGAGCCGCCAGCGGGCGCCGAGCCGGGCGGTGGGGGTCGTCCCCTCCTGGTCAGGGGGAGAAACGTCCAGCAGCAACTGGCCGGTGGCGAGGTCGCGCTCGCGCCGGTGCGCGTCGCCGGAGGCCCAGCCGTCGACGCGCACCCCGCCGGTCAGGATCAGGCGCTCGGCGGCGTAGGCGGCCTCGCCGTACAGGCCGGCGACACGGGTCTGCCCGCCCGCCTGGCGGTGGCGGGTGAAAGCGCCGCTGATGAACCGGAACCGCTCGCGCACCTCGCCATCGGTGAAGCGGGCGTCGGCGCCGAGCTCCCACGACCAGGGGCCGGAGCGGCCCTGCCACGCCGCGTTGACGCCCCAGCCGAGGGCGGGCGTCGCGTACTGGTCGTTGGCGGGCGTGGTGGCGACGCGCGCGGCGGCGACCGCCGCGGAGGTGTTCTTCAGGTCGCTGGAGCGCAGCCAGGCCTGCACCCGCCAGCCGGCGCCCGCCTCGCCCGCCGGGCGGGCCAGGGTCAGCGCCGCCGATGCGCCGCTAGCGACGGAGCCGGCGCCGACCAGGCCCGCGCCGCGCCGCTCCTCGAACACGCCGAGGCGAAGCGCGCCGACGCCGCCGAGCAGCTCGCCCTGCAGCCGGGCGGAGGCGGCAAAGTCATTGAGTGTGGTGGGCGCATCGGCGCCGCCCGCGCCCGCACGGACCGGGGTGTAGCCGGCCGTGGTCGAGCCCGCCGCAGCCAGGAACAGGTGGTCGTCGCCATAGGCGATGGCGAGGCGGCCGCTTTCCCGCTCGCCGACGAAGGCCTCCAGCGCCTGCAGGCCGCCGCCGGTGGGCCGCTCGGTCAGCGCCACGACGCCGGTCAAGGCCCCTGCGCCGTAGGGGCCGGCCCCCGCGCCGCGGACAATGGTCGCGCCGGCCAGGGACTCGGGCGGCAGGGAGGACCAGATCACCCAGCCGCCGAAGGGGTCGTTCTGCGGCGCCCCGTCAAGGGTCACCAGCGCCCGGCCGGCGCCGGAGGGAGCGATGGCGCGCAGGGACAGCCCTTGGATGGTCGGATTGGCGGCGTCGCTGCCGGTGCGGCGGAACAGCGACGCGCCGGGCGAGCGGCGGAGCGCCTCGTCCAGCCGCGGTTCGGTCTTCAGCGCTTCGGCGTCCAGCGTCTGCACGGAAAAGGCGCCCTCGCCGGCCAGCGGCGGCAGCCTCGGCGGCTGGACGATCACGGCTTCGACTTCGGGCGGCGGCAGGTCTACGGGCGCCATGCGCTCTCCAGGTTCGGGGAATGGCCGGCGGCCGACGCGCGCTGCGTCAGGCGCGAAACGCGGCTCTACCCTAGGCGCCGCAGGTTGCAACCGCATTTCGGCAAGCTGCGGCCTAGGGGTGGAACAGGATCGCTCTCCCGCTGGTCTCGCAAGGACCATGGCGACATCCAGAGGGAGCATCCAATGAGCAATCCGAGCACCGGCGGCGTGGATCCGGGGACTCAGCCCAGCGGGGCGGCCAGCGGCACAGGCCGAGCCAACGAGACCGCAAACGAACGAAGCTTCGATCCGGCCACCGACAACAAGCCCGGCCACGTGCCACCCGGCGAGGAGGGCGGCGGGACGATGAGCGGCCGCGGCTCCGAACACGGCGACAGCTGGCGCGAGCAGGGGCGGGACGCCCACGAGGCGGCCGAGCGCAACCGGCCTGACGGCGGCATCGGCGGCGGCGGGGTAGCCGGCGCAGGGACCGGCGGCGGCGACCTGGGCGGCGACAACGGCCTTGGGCAGGGGGCAAGCGGCGGCGGCGGGATCACGGGGGCGATGGGCGCCGGGGATGCGGCGCAGCGCAGCGCGGACGTGGGCGGCAGCGCCGGGGCGGATATCCCCGACGATCTTCGCCGCGGTCCCGGCGGCGAGCCGGACAGCGCCACAACCGACGGCGGCTGACGCAGGCGGCGGTGCGGCCCCTCGCCTTCCGGGCGGTTCCCGAGGCGCCGCCCCCGGACGGAGCCTACCTGCTGGCCCTGGAGACCGCCGCTGGCGCGATCCGCGGCCGCGTGCATCCGGCCGCCGGCGATGCCTCGGTGCTCTGGGTGTTCGGCTCCGGCGGCGGACTCGGCGGGCCGGCCGGCGGGCTCTATGCGCGGCTCGGGGGCCAGCTGCAGCCGCGCGGCGTCGCTTCGCTGGAGATCGACTACCGCCGACCGGGGTCCCTCACGCCCTGCGTCGAGGACGTGCTCACCGGGATCGAGCACCTGAAGGCGCTCGGCAAGCGGCGCATCGTGCTGGTCGGCCACTCGTTCGGCGGGGCGGTGGTGATCACCGCCGGCGTCCTCAGCGACGATGTCGTCGGGGTGGCGGCGCTGTCGAGCCAGAGGTCCGGGACTTCGGCGGTCGCCGAGCTCGCGCCCCGACCGCTGCTGGTCGCGCACGGCGAGGCGGACGAGGTCCTCCCGGCCCAATGCTCGCAGGACATCTACGCCCGGGCGCAGGAGCCGAAACGGCTGGTCCTCTACCCCGGCTGCCGGCACGGGCTCGACCAGTGCCGCGAGGCGCTGGGCCGGGACGTGTCAGACTGGCTGGCGCAGACCCTCGCGCTCTAACGGCTGAGTGACCCCGACCTTCTCCAGCACCAACCCTCTCGGGTTTCGCCGGCATGCGGTCGAGGCGGATCGTGAGGTCCTGGTTCTCGCGGCGAGCGGTACCGGTGGCGGGATCGGTGAGGTCTCACCGAGCGCCATCGTTCGACCAACCAGGGCCAGGAAACTCCGTTTCCGCCGGCAGCGCCATGCCGATCCGCAGTCGCCAGACGCGGGCGGGATCGACAAAGGTCCGCACCCGCCATGGCTCGCCCTCGGCGGGCCACCGGGCGAGGCCCACGCCAACATCTTCTCCGAAGGCGTCCGCCAGCCCGACGAGCCGCAGGTCCTCTGGGAACGGCGCATCGCGGGTCATCCGCTCGACCGCAGTGGGGGCGAGGACCTGCTCCGGCGCACCTGCGAGCGCGGCCTGGAAGCTCGCCCGCCGAGCCCGTTCGCGGCGGCCCTGCCCCTTCCGACGCGCCTCCGGCGACGGGGTGAGGCGCAGCAGTCGTCTCGGCGGGATAAGGGCGGTCAATCCCGGAAGTTCGCCGGGCTGCGCCAGCAGGACGATCCGGTCGGGGTCCAGGACGTCCAGCTTCCAGCGCTTGAGGGCCAGGCCCGGCCCGTCCACCAGACCGCTGGTGTTGACCAGCAGCCGCCGGCTGGCCCGCGCGGCCAGGCGCGCGGTGCCGGTGACGACGGCCGGCATGACACCGACCGGATTGGTGGTCCCCACGAAGTAGAGCGCCGTGAGGGCGAAGCCGCCGCGCCAGTCTGCCAGGGTCACGCAGCCCGGCGGGCCGGCCGCCTTCTGACCGAGATCGCAGTCCAGCAGCGAGAGCTCGGCGCCCTGCCGGGCCAGCCGTGACGCGAGCACCCGGATCAGGGTCGACTTGCCGCGGTCGGTCGCGCCCAGCACAACCAGCCGGCGCCACTCGGAGCCCGCCAGGTCCTCGGCGAGCGCCGCCCAGTCGTCGGGGACGTGCGCGGCGTCCACGGCCGCGGTACTAGATGATCGGCTTGCCGCCGGTGACGGCGATGGTCGCGCCGGAGACGTAGGAGGCGTCCGGCGAGGCCAGCATCACGTAAACCGGCGCCAGCTCCTTGGGCTGGCCCGGCCGCTGCATCGGCGTCTGCTTGCCGAAGCTGCGGTAGCGGTCCTCGCTCATGGTCGAGGGGATCAGCGGCGTCCAGATCGGGCCCGGCGCCACGCAGTTCACCCGGATCCCCTTCTCCGCCAGCATCTGCGCCAGGCCGCCGGTGAAGTTCTGGATCGCCCCCTTGGTGGTGGCGTAGGCCAAAAGGTCGGGGCTGGGCGTGTCGGCGTTGACCGAGGTGGTGTTGATGATCGCGCTCCCCTCCGGCATGTGCTTGAGGGCCGCCTTCACCAGATAGAACATCGCGTGGATGTTGGTCCGGAAGGTCAGATCCCACTCCTCGTCCGGAATCTCCTCGAGGCTCTCGAAGGTCGCCTGATGGGCGGCGTTGTTGACGAGGATGTCCACCCGGCCGAAGGCCTCGACCGCCTTGTCGACGATGGCCCGGCAGTGCGCGGCGTCTGAGATGTCGCCGGGGACCAGCACGCATTTGCGGCCGGCCTCCTCCACCAGGCGCCTGGTGTCTTCGGCGTCCTCGTGCTCGTTCAGATAGCTGATCAGCACGTCGGCGCCCTCGCGGGCGTAGGCGATGGCGACGGCCCGGCCGATCCCGGAGTCGCCGCCGGTGATGATCGCCTTCTTGTCGGTCAGCCGTCCGGCGCCGACGTACGTCGTCTCGCCGTGGTCCGGCTTGGGGTCCATCTTGCTGGTCAGCCCCGGCATCGGCTGGGGCTGCGGCTTGAAGGGAGGCTCGGGATAGGTCTCGGTCACGGCGTGTCCTCGGGGGCGAATGCGCTAGCCGAGCAACCCCGAGGGCGTAGAGCCGGTTCCGGACGCTCTAGCCGCCGCCGACCTCCTCCTCCTGTTCCGCCTGCTGCAGGATCTGGACGAGCTCGCCCACCCGCGCGGTGGGAAAGCCGCGCTGGGCGTTGGCCAGAGCCTCGTCGTTGGTCAGCCAGGCGTAGGCCTGGAACAGCTCCTCGGCGCTCGCGCCGGTGCCGATCAGCTCGGCCGTCAGGGCCTCGTCCACAGGGCCCAGCACCTTGGTCACCGCCTCCCGGTTCAGCGTCGTCATCCTCGGCTCCATCGTTCAGTGGGACCAGATCGAAACCCGTGGGGGCGTTGAACGGTTCGCCTTGGCATGAGCGCGCTGCATGTCGTTTGTCCGACGTGCGACGGGGTGAACCGCCTGCCGCCGGAGCGCCCGGCCGCCGCCGCCCGCTGCGGCCGCTGCCGCCAGGCGCTGTTCGCCGGCGTGCCGGTCGACCTGGACGAGGCCCGGTTCGACAAGCACCTGGCCCGCTCCGACCTGCCGCTGATCGTCGATTTCTGGGCTGCCTGGTGCGGTCCCTGCCGAGCGATGGCCCCGGTGTTCGCCAAGGCCGCCGAGGCGCTGGAGCCGCGGGCGCGGTTCGTGAAGATCGACGTGGACGCCAACCCGGGCCTGGCCGCCCGCTACGGCGTCCAAGGGATCCCGGCGTTGTTCGCCTTCAAGGACGGCCAGGTCGCCGCCCGCCACGCCGGGCTTGCTGAGGCCAGCCTGCTGAGCAGCTGGGTTGAGCGGCTTGGTCGGTCAACTCCCGGCGAGCGGATCGTCGGCGCGGGCGCCGGCGCCAACTAACCTGGGATACTCGGCGGACCCCGTGTGCGTCCGGAACGTTGGTGGTCGCTCTGCCCAGGCGGCGCCCCCAGGCTGACCACGGACACCATGAACCTAATGCACCGGCGGCCCGCCGACGCGGTCGAGCGCACCCCCGCGCGATCGGGCCTGCCGTGGATATTCGCCGCCGATGGCGCGCCGTACTTCGTGGACGAGCACGGCCGGGACTTCACCCCCGTGGGCCAGAACGACGCCATCAGCTGGGTTGAATTCCAGGGCCTCTACCGCAGGCGTGACCTGCCGGCCGTCGAGCGCCACCTCCGCTGGCTGCTTGACCATGGCGTCACCGTGCTGCGGCTGATGCTGGAATACGCGCAGGTCAGGACGCGCTACTTCGAGCGTCCGGCCGGGCGGTTCAATCCACACATGGTTCAGCTTTGGGACGATCTCTTTGCGATGTGCGAGCGGCTCGGGCTCCGGATCCTCCTGACCCCATTCGACACCTTCTGGACTTGGCTGCATTGGGCGCATCACCCCTACAATTCCGCGAACGGGGGGCCTCTGGCGCACCCATCGAGGCTGCTGCTGTGTCCGGAGACGCGAGAGCTGATACGTCGCCGCCTCAGGTTCGCGGCGACCCGATGGGGCGGCTCGGGCGCCCTGTTCGCCTGGGACCTGTGGAACGAAATCCACCCCGCCCAGGCGGAGGACAGCGCCGACGTCTTTCCGGACTTCATCTCCGACCTGAGCCGGACGGTACGGCACGCCGAACTGGACCTGTATGGCCGCGCGCACCCGCAAACGGTCTCGCTCTTTGGCCCGGAACTGGAGCTGAAGCCCCACCTCGACCTGACGACACCGATCTTCCGGCACCCGGCGCTCGATTTCGCCAGCCTGCACATCTACGCCCATGGAGCCATCGACGATCCGCGGAACACCGTGGAGGGCGCCGTCGCGATGGGCCGCATCGTTCGGCAGGCGCTGGAGGAGATCACCGACCAGCGCCCGTTCCTGGACACCGAGCACGGGCCGATCCACACCTTCAAGGATCGCAAGAAGACGCTCCCGGAGGCGTTCGACGACGAGTACTTCCGGCACACCCAGTGGGCGCACCTGGCGAGCGGCGGGGCGGGCGGCGGCATGCGCTGGCCCAATCGGCGCCCACATACCCTGACGCCCGGCATGCGGCGCGCGCAGCGCGCCATGGCAGGGTTCCTTCCCCTGATCAAATGGCGGCGGCTGCGCAGGCGCAACCTCAATACGGAAATCGTGACCTCGCACCGCGCCGTCGCCACCTTCGGCTGCGGCGACGAGGACCAGGCCGTGGTTTGGCTGATGCGCCGCGCGCCGCTGTCCAAAGACGGCAGCCTGGATGCGAACGCCGCCCCGATCCGCACGCTCGTGAGCGTGCCGGGCTTAGCGCCAGGCCGCTGTCGCATTACGCCCTGGGACACCAAATCCGGCGCCCCAGGGCCCGAGTTGCTCGCGGTCTCCGACGGACAGGCGCTGCGTTTCGAGGCGCCGCCTTTCGCCACCGATATCGCCTTGGCGATCCGGCGCGAACGCTGATGAGGGCCTGCTGAGGCTAGCTCGCGGGTCGGCCGAACTGCTCCGGGATGGCGTTGCCGGTGGCGTCGCCCGCGGCGGAGCCCCCGTCGACCGGGATGATGGCGCCGTTGACGTAGCTGGCCTGTTCCGTGGACAGGAAGACGGCCATTTCGGCGATCTCCTCCTTCTCTCCATAGCGGCGCAGGGCGACCCTGTTCTTCACCCGGGCCTCGGCCTCTGGCGTGGGCGCAAGCCGCGCCATCCCTTCGGTGCCGCTGATCGGGCCCGGCGAAATGGCGTTGACCCGCACCCCCGCCGGCCCCCACTCCAGGGCCAGGCACTGGGTCAGCATGTTGACCCCGGCCTTGGCCGCGCAGACGTGGGCCTGGTTGAGGCTGGCCAGCACCGCCTGCCCGGCGCTGATGGAGATCAGCGAAGCCCCGGGCTTGCGCAGGTGCTCGAACGCGGCCCGGTAGACGTTGAAGGTGCCGATCAGGTCGATATCGACGACGGTCTTGAAGCCGTTGGCCGACATGCCCAGGGCGGGCGCGACGAAGTTGCCGGCCGCGCCGGAGACCACGATGTCCAGCTCGCCGAACTGCTCGCGCGTGGCGTTCAGCGCCGCCTCCACGGCGGCGTAGTCGCGCACGTCGGCAGGCGTTCCGAAGGCGGGGCCGATCTCCGAAAGCTCGGCGGTGGCAGCCTGCACCCGCTCGGGATTGCGGCTGATGATGGCGACTGTGGCGCCCTCTTCGGCGAAGCGTCGGGCGATGCCGAGATTGATGCCGGACGAGCCGCCGGCGACGAAGGCGACCTTGCCGGCGAGCCGGCCTTGCGGAGCAGTCATGGGTCAGAACCTGAGGCGGACGCCGGCCGAATGGCGCCGGCTCATGAGGCCTAGACCGACTGCAGCGTCTGAATCCAGCCCGGGGCGCGAGCAAAAGGTCCTATTCGGCGATCGCCGTTCCGTTTGATATGACAGCGGTATGAGCCGGGAAGCGACCGGCGGCGCGCGCCTCAGCCGGGCCGCCCGCGAGCAGCAGATCATGGAGGGGGCGGCCGCGCTGGCCGTCGAGCAGGGTTGCCTGCCGCTGCCGCTGGAGACGCTGGGCCAGCGGGTGGGGGTCTCGAAGGCGCTGGTCTACGCCTACTTCCCCACCCAGCAGGACCTGGGCAACCGCATCCTGCAGGCGCACCTCGAGGCCATGGGCGAGGCGGTGGACGCGGCCTTCGAAGCCGGATCCCTTCGCGAGACGGCGCTGCGCTGCGCCGAGGCCTATTTCGACCACGTCGCCCGCCACGGGCCCCTGCTCCACCTGCTGCTCAGCGATCCGATGGTGGCCGGGGCCCTGACGCCGCGGGCGCGGGCGCTCTACGGGCGGATCATGCGCCGGCTGGCGGTCGGGCTTCGCGACCATTTCGGCGTGCCGAGCCGCGAGTGCGTCGCCGCCCTGCACATCCTCGCCGCCCTGGCCGAAGACGCCGGCGAGCAGGTGTTCAGGAAGCGGCTGGATCCGGCTCTCGGTCGGCGGCTCGCGCGCGAGATGACCGACGGGGCGCTTTGCGACCTTTCGGTGCGCCTGCAGCGGCCGCCGCGGGTTCTCGCGGCCAGCTGACCAGCCGCTCGCGGGCGCCGTCCATGATGGCGCTGGCCAGCACGCCGGCCCGCTCGCGTGAGAGCTTGCCGCTGGCCAGCAGCTTGCCGGCCCGGGTCGCCGAGGCGCGCAGGATGCGCCAGCCGGCGCCGCCCACCTCCACCGGCACGCCGCTCTGCTGCAGCAGCTTGCTGGAGCTGACCTGGGTGGCCGAGGCCATCCGGCTGCGGTGCTCGGGACTGAGGGTGCGGCGCAGCTCGCCGCTGGCCAGCAGCGCCTGCAGCAGGCCCCGCCGCTGCGCCACATAATCCAGGAAGCCGACCATGGAGGCCTGGGCGCGGTCCACGTAGGACGTGTGCGGCTTCATGGCGGCGTCCTGCATGGCCGCCATGATCTCCTGCTCGCGGCGGGCCACATAGGCCAATAGCTCGATCACGCTGGAGAAGTAGCGGTAGGCGAGCGCCTCGCTGATGCCCGCCCGGCGGGCGACGGCCTTCATGGTCACCACCCCGACGCCGGCCTCCAGCACGAGGTCGGCGGCGGCGTCCGCGATCTGCTCGCGGCGGGCCTCCAGGCTCATCCGGCGCAGGCCGCGCCGGGAGGCGGCCCGGCGGGACGAGATCTGGATGTCCTCGCCGCAGTCCTCGGGGGCCGGTGGCAGCGGCGGGCGCACCTCGCGCCGCGGGCCGCTCTGCGCGGACCAGTAGCCGCGGCTGGGATGGGGCACGAGCATCCGGTCGCAGATCTTCGCCAGGGCGTTCCCGCTGATCCCCAGATCCTGCGCCAGCCGCTTCAGCGGCTGCGACCAAACGAGCTCGTAGAGCTCTCCTCGCGTGATCCGGTGAATGGTGTCCAAGTGGGTTCCGGCGGTTGGTGAGCGGTCTCGGCCGCCTCCCAGCCGCCCAGGTCCGACGGCGATGGTTGGGCCGGCGGCCGGGCCGGGTCAAGCGCTCAGCAAACGGAGGAATTCAGGCGTCGGCGGGCTGCCAGAACGGGCGGGCCCGGCGGAAGGCGGCGTAGCAAGCCTCGGCGGTGCGCAGCAGGCCCTCCTCGTCGCGGCTGCGCTCGCCGACCAGAAGGCCGGCGGCGAAGGCCAGGCGCGCGCCGCTGTTGCGGACCAGGGCGGCGGTGGACTGGCGCGCCACGGCGATGTCGTTGAGTTCGCCCAGCGCGTCCTGGAACCGCTTCAGCGCCCCGATGAAGGCGCGCCGGCGCTTGGCGGGCGCCTCGCCGTAGGCTTCGCCGAAGAACTCGGCGGCGTAGCGCAGCTTCTTGGC
>NZ_DATAGM010000296.1:0-4377 GCF_036263695.1 Phenylobacterium sp. | reverse complement strand
GTCGAGCGGATCGACGGCGATCTCCCTCCATCCGGAGCGCTCCAGGACGCCCCGCACCTTGCCGGCGTCGGCGAAGGCGAACTGGCCGGGCGCGTCCGGATCGGGCGCCGGGACCGATGGCATCAGAGCCGCGGCAGCCATGGCGGGAGCTGCGAAGAAGGCGTTCTCCATCGGGCTGCGCCAGGCGACGAAGGCCAGCCTGCCGCCGGGCTGCGTCGCGCGGCGGATGTTGGCGAAGGCCACGATGGGGTCCTCGAAGAACATCACGCCGAAGCGGGACATGACCGCGTCGAACGCCTGCTGGCCGAGATCCGCCGTCTCGGCGTCGCCTTCCCGGAACTCGACGTTGGGAAGGTCGGCGGCGCGCGCCCTGGCGAGACCCAGCATGGCGGCCGAGATGTCGACGCCCACGCAGCGGCCCTTCGGCCCAAGCCGGCGCGCCATCTCCAGCGTGGTGCTCCCGTAGCCACAGCCGATGTCCAACACCCGGCCGCCCTCGCCCGGGAAGGCGGCGTCGAGCAGCGGCGGGGTGACGTTGTCGAGGAAGCGGTCCAGGGCGCCGGAATGCTCCACCCAGACCTGTCCGGCCTGGCTCCAATGGGCGGCCTGGTCGGCGTTGGCGATGGCGGCGTCGGGCATGATCGTGTCTCCTGATGGGTTGCGGGAACCTGGGCGTGGAGGCAATGTGCAAGTTCAAGCCGACTTGAGGTCAAGCATGTCTTTGCTCGACATCTCAGAGGTCGCCCGCCGCACCGGCGTGCCGGCCTCGACGCTACGCTACTACGAAGAGCAGGGGCTGATCGCCTCGGTGGGCCGGCGGGGTTTGAAGCGGCTGTTCGAGCCCGTCGTCATCGAGCGCCTGGCCCTCATCTCGCTCGGTCGGGCGGCAGGCTTCTCTCTGCAGGAGATCGGCGAAGTGGTCGGCAGGGGCCCACGCACCCGCATCGACAAGCGCCGGCTGGCGATCAAGGCCGAGGAAATCGACAAGCTGATCCAGCGGCTCACCGCCATGCGCGAGGGGCTCCGCCACGCCGCCGCCTGCCCGGAGCCCGACATCACCCAGTGCAAACACTTCCGGCTCATCCTGCGCTCGGCGGGCGCCGGCCTGCTGCCGGCCGCGCCGCGGATCGCCTTCGAGGCTGTGGAGGTCTAGCGGCCGCCCGGCTCCAGCTCGGCGATCACCTCGACAACCACCTCGCGCAGCCAGACGTGGGCCGGGTTCTTCTGGTGGCGGCTGTGCCAATACATGCGGATCTCGGGCGCCGGCGAGGGGACGGGCAGGGCGTAGATGGCCAGCCCCAGCTGCTTTGCGAAGGCGTCGGCGAACTGGCGGGGCAGGGCGGCGATGACGTGCCCGGCGGCCACCGCACGGGCGACGGCGAAGAAGTGCGGCAGGCCGAGCACCACCTCGCGCCGGCGTCCCGAGGCCTCCAGCACCTCGTCCACCATCCCCGACAGGCTGCCGTCGACCGAACGGATCGCATGGGGCAGGGCGCAGAACAGGTCCAGCGGCAGGACCTCGCCGGGCGCGATCCCGGCGGCGGCGATCTGCGGGTGATCGTTCGCCGCGACCAGCACGAAGGGCGAGAGGAACAAGGCCTGGGTCGCCACCCATTCGGGCAGCTGCAGCGGACGCTCCAGCGCCAGGTCCAGCACGTCGGCGGCCAGCAGCCGCTCGACGTCGCCGAAAGCGGTGTCGAGCAGGCGCAGGCGCACGCCGGGCGCTTCCGCCGCGATCCGCTCGTGCAGCCTCGGGATCACCAGGGTCGAGAAGAAGTCGGCGCCCAGCAGGGTGAAGGTGCGCTGGGCCTTGGCTGGGTCGAAGCGCGCATCGCCCGCCAGCGCCCGCTCGAGGCTCGCCAGCGCCTCGCGCACGGCCGGCGCCAGCGCCTCGGCCCGCGGCGTCGGGGCCATCTCCGCGCCCCGGCGGACGAACAGCTGGTCGTCGAGGATGGCCCGCAGCCGGTTCAGCGCCGAGGAGACCGCCGGCTGGGATAGGCCCACCTGCTCGCCGGCGCGGGTGACGCTGCGCTCGCGGGCCAAAGCGTCGAACACCCGCAGCAGGTTGAGATCGAAGGCGGCGAAATTCATCGGCTCAATTCAGATCATAGCGAACGGCGATTTCCGTGCGGGGTCCGGTCCCGTTAGATCGATGGGCATCCGCTGGCTCCGCCGGCGACCTTCAAACCAAAGGTCGGAAAGATGCAAACCCCGCAAGATCAGCCCCTGTGGTTCCTCAACACCCGCGTGCGCTTCCTCAAGTCCTCCGCCGCCGACGCCGACGGGCTGTGCGTGCAGGAGCACCGCCTGCCGTACGGCGACTCGCCCCCGCTGCACGTGCACGAGCGCGAGGACGAGATATTCCACATCCTGGAAGGGACCATCCGCTTCAAGGTCGGCGATGACGAGGTGACGGCCGGCCCCGGCAGCAGCCTGATCGGCCCCAAGGGCGTTCCCCACAGCTTCCGCGTGGAGAGCCCCGAAGGCGCCCGCATGCTGGTGATGAGCGTCGGCCCCGACTTCGAAGGCCTGATCCGCGACGCGGGCCGTCCCGCCGAAACCGACGGCTTGCCCGAGCCGATGGAGCCCACCCCCGAAATGCAGGCCGACCTCGCCCGCCTCGCCGCCGCCCGCCGCATCAACCTCATCGGCCCTCCCATGGCGGCGTGAGGGGCGCACCACCCATCTCGCCATCCCGCCGGAAGACCGCAGAGCGGGCTGGAGAGACGGGATCCAGACGGTCGAGGCTCCGTAGCTGGGTCCCGGATCGGCCTTGCAGGCCCTCCGGGATGAGGGAGCTGGAAATGGGCGTGCTAGCCTGGCCGCATGACCGATCGTCTCCTCTCCGGCCTTTCCGCCTTCGTCACCGGCGCGGCGAGCGGCATGGGCCGGGCGACGGCGGAGTTGCTGGCGCGGCAGGGGGCCAAGGTGGCTGTGACCGACCGTGACGAGGCGGGCGCCCTCGCCGTGGCCGAGGTGCTGGCGGGGGAAGGCCTCAGCGCTGCGGCCTGGGCCCTGGACGTCGCCGACGTGGAGCAGATCGCGAGCGTCGTGGCGGCGGCGGCCGAGCGGTTCGGCGGCCTCGACATCCTCATCAATAACGCCGGCGTCTCCGGCTTCTCGCCGCTGGGGGCGGAGACCTACGAGCCGGTCTGGGAGCGCTCCCTCGCCGTGCTGCTCAGCGCCCACCAGCGCACCGTGCGGGCGGCGCTGCCGCACCTGAAGCGCTCGGCCTCCCCACGGATCGTCAACGTCGCCTCCACCGAGGCGCTGGGCGCCACCGCCTTCGACAGCCCCTATGCCGCGGCGAAGGCCGGCGTCGTGGGCCTCACCCGGGCAATGGCGGTGGAGCTCGGCCGCGACGGGATCTGCGTCAACTGCGTGTGTCCGGGGCCGATCCTCACCGGCATGACGGCGGGCATCCCCGACGAGGACAAAGCCAAATTCGCCCGCCGCCGCACCGCGCTGGGCCGCTACGGCCGTCCCGAGGAGGTGGCGCACGTGATCGTGAGCCTGTGCGCGCCCGGCGCCTCGTACATTACCGGGGCGGTGATCCCCGTGGACGGCGGCCTGACGGCCCGCAACGCCTGACGCGGCGGCGGGCGCCCCGACGTCATCATTGTCGCCGCCCGGCGGCGCGCTAAGCTGCCGTCAACTAGAGACAAAGAAAGACGGAGGGACGGCCATGGCCGACTTCGGAGCCGACGTCGAACTCGAGGAATTCCGCGCCGAGGCGCGGGCCTGGCTCGCGGAGAACTTCCCGCCCTCGCTGAAGGGCAAGGCCGGTCAAGCCGCGCTGTCCGACGAGGGCGGCGAGATCGACTCCGACCTGGCCCTCTGGAAGAAGCGGATCGGCGAGAAGGGCTGGGCGACGCCCACCTGGCCGAAGGAGTACGGCGCCGGCGGCCTCTCACCCGCCCAAGCCCGCGTGCTGCAGCAGGAGATGGCCCGCGCCGGGGCCTTCAACCCGCTGACCTTCGGCATGGGCATCACCATGATCGGCCCGACCATCCTCGACTACGGCACCGAGGCGCAGAAGAGGCAGCACATCCCGCCCATCGTCCGCGGCGAGGTGCGCTGGTGCGTCGGCTATTCCGAGCCGGGCGCGGGCTCCGACCTCGCCAGCCTGCAGATGCGCTGCGAGGACGCCGGCGACCACTGGGTGATCAACGGCCAGAAAATCTGGACCAGCGGCGCGCAGTGGTCCGACTGGTGCGGGGCGCTGGTGCGCACCGACCCGACCGCCAAGAAGCACGACGGCATCAGCTTCATCCTGATCGACATGCACCAGCCGGGCATCGAGACCCGGCCCATCAAGCTGATCGCCGGCGCCTCGCCTTTCTGCGAGACCTTCTTCACCGATGCGGTCGCGCCGAA